>CBDUZM010000084.1:0-9319 GCA_965371685.1 uncultured Spirochaetaceae bacterium
CCGGAATAGGGATCGTCCTGCCACTGGTTCCTGTCCCCGACATCTACCGTGTCGATATGGGCATCGACAGCGAGTGTCTTGGGGCCGCTGCCGATCCTGCCGATTAAATTTCCCAGGCCGTCTGTCTTTACTTCGTCGAAACCGTATTCCTCGAGCTTTCCGGCCAGACGCTCGATGAGCGGACCTTCCTCCCCGCTCAGGGAAGGTATCTTCACCAATTCCGACAGGAGCTCTGCAGTTTCTTCACCGTACCTCTGCGATTTTTCTCTTATTTCTTCAGATTCTTTCAACGGATTTATCCTCCAGCCGCATGGCATGCTCGGGACAGAAGTCCTGGCAGAAGCCGCAGCCAATGCAGTTTTCCGGTTTTACCTTTGCCTTTTTTGCCTTTCCCGCCTCTTTATTCCCGCCAGCAGCTTTCTTCCCGGATGCAGTCACAGCAGGCAGCTTCTGCTCAGAGAGGAAAAGGGCGCCGTGGATGCAGCGCTTGACGCAGGCGCCGCAGCCCGTACATAGAGATTCGCTTATACTCATTACGGAAAACGAGGAAAGAGCTTTCCTCCCCGCAAATTTTTTATGGAAGAGCCGGTGTATTGCGCTGAGGCTGCTGTAGCCTTGAAGGTCCATCCATTTCGACATGCCTTGAGCGATCCTCCCGTAAACAGCGCTGCCCTCCCTGATGGCGGCGCTGCATATTTGAACGAGAGAAGCACCTGCCATAATGAATTTCAAAGCTTCTTCGGCGTGTGAAACGCCTCCTACTCCGATGACCGGCTTGTCCAGGGCAGCGCTCAGACGGTAAACAATACCCAGGGCAATGGGAAAAAGGGGAGAACCGGACAGCCATCCATAGGAAGAACCCAGTAAAGGCGCCAGGGATATCGGATCGAAATCGAGAACAGGGCCGTAGGAGTTGACAGCCACAAAGGCATCCACATAGGGGGAAACCTCTTTTGCAAGCTCTTCCAGGTCCGGAAAATTGGGCGAGAGCTTTATCCAGATTGGGCAGCTTACGCTCCTGCGGAGACTCCTGGCGACCTCAACGATAGGTTTCGTCGATTTTCCCGTGTAATGGGTGGAGAATTCGAAGGCATCCGGCTGTATCTCCTTCTCGATGAGTTTACCGAGGCGGCTTACCTCGTCCGGCCTGTATCCGATGGACACAATCAAAGGGCGGCCGGAGCTTCGGGCGGTATGAAGATGCTGGAGATACGATTCTACCGGGATCTCCGACCAGGTCTCGCTGTTTATTATGCCCCTTGCCCCGTACCGGCGGATGGTCGGCCTCGGGTCCGATGCGGCGTTTACAGACACGGTCTTGGAGACGATTCCGCCGGCGCCTCCGGCAGCGGCTTCCAGCATGAGCTCTCCTGTGCGCACGTTGGGGCCTGCGGCCGGCAAAACGGGATTGGGAAAAACAATTCCGTTAACCTCGGTTTTAAGATCAGCCATAGTACCTCCTGTAGAGTCTATCCGCCGCCTTTTTTCCTTCCCTGAGGAGATTCTCTTCATCGGCAAAGGTAATTTTTCCGTCCTGGAACAGGACCTTCCCGTTCGATACCGTCATGAAGACACATCCCCCCCGTGCCCCGAAGATAATATGCCCAATAAGGTTTTTACGGTCGATGGGACTCACCGGCGCGTAGTCCAGAACGGCGATATCCGCGGCAGTGCCGGTTTCAAAGCTCCCTGTCCCCGGGAAGAACTTTCTCTGTACCGCTGTTTTATATTTAAAGAAAGTATCCCCAAGCCTGCCGTAGTCGCGGTCGGATGCAAGAAGGAAATGGGACCGGAAAGCGCTTACCATGTCGCCGTTCATCCCGTCTGTGCCCAAAACGCACCGCTTTATTCTATGTAAATCCATCTGTCCCACCCGGTTGTTGGCGTTGGATTCCGCGTTGCTCACTATCACGGGATCCACCTGCCGGAGTATATGATAGTCTTCCTCTGAAAGATGAACGGCGTGTGCGAGGATCGAGTCGCCGTTTAATAAACCAAAACGGAAGAGCCTGTCTACCGGTCCGTTGTAACCCAGTTCCCGGCAGTATTCCATGTCCGCCCGGTCCTCACCGCAGTGGATGTGGACGGCCATGCCGTCCGGTTTCTTGCGGCGTACCTCGTGAAGTGTTTCTTCACTGAGGGTCAAATTGGCATGAAGCCCGAAGAGACCCTTCAGAATCTTGGAATCCCTGTGCTTATCGTAAAAATCAACATTCTCTGCCATGTGTTCGAGAGCTTCGGCCGGTCCCCGCCTGTCCGATGTTTCGAAACAGAGCGTTCCTTTTATGCCCGCCTCCTTGAACGCACTTTCGATAGAGGTGAGGCTTCCCCGTACAAAGCTCATGGACGCGTGGTGGTCGAAGATCATCGTGGCGCCGTGTTTTATCGAGTCGATAATACCCAGTAAGGCGGAGTAATAGTCGGATTCCTCATCCATGGCTGCATCCAGGGGCCACCACAGATTTTCCAGTATATTCACGAAGCTATCCGTCCTGCCGAGGGGTTGAATGCCGGGAGCGGGATAGGAGTAGAGATGGTGGTGGGCATTGAGCAGGCCGGGGAGGATCAGCCTGCCTTTTACGTCGATGAACCGGTGTGAAGCTTTCAGGATTTTTTCCGTGCTCTCTATACCGGCGATTCTGTTCCCGTTGATCAGGAGACCGGCGTTTTCCCGGAAAACATCCATCCCGTCTGCAACGATCCCGTTGCCGATACCCAAAAAGTCGGGCTCTCCTGCAAGTGCATTCGGAACTTCAGCCATCACGCAGCCTTCCGATCAATCTTCCGCTGCCGGGCTTTGCAGTAATGCCGCTTCCGTCTTCATAAATAATTTCTCCCCTCCTGATGGTCTTGATTATCCTCCCCTGCAGGGTCCGGCCTTCGAAGGGAGTGATTTTCCCTTTCGAAAGGAATTCCCCGCCAGCGACTTTCCATGTTTTATCCGGATCGATGAGCACAATATCCGCATCTTTTCCCGCATCTATGCTTCCCTTCCGGTCGAAGAGCCCATACCTGCGAGCCGCGTTTTCCGACGTGACTTCGAAAAGCCGCCTGAGCGAGAGCCTTCCCTTTCTATAGCCTTCCGAGTAGAGGTACGACAGAAGAGTGCCGCAGCCGGGGATACCGGCGTAATCCGTCCAGATGGAACCTGTTTCTTTCTCTTCAGGGGTACACGGCGCATGGTCCGAGGCTGCAAATGTAATGGTCCCGTCAGCGAGAAGCTGCCAGAGGCGCTCCTTGTTGTGAGGAGACTTCACCGGCGGGGTGGTTTTCAGAACGGCGCCGATCCTGGAGAAGTCTTCTACATCGAAGGCAAGATAGTGAGGCGCAGTCTCGCAGGTAATCCGCGGCAGTCCGGGCGAAATGCCGCTTCCGCCAATGGCCTGGAGACGTTCAGCCGCCTCCGCCGTGCCCACATGGACTATATGAAGATCCGCTTCCGCCCGTTCAGCCAGTTCCACGGCGGCCGCAACTGCCAATATTTCCGCGATTTCGGGACGGGAACGATAGTAATCCACTGGCGCCGAACCGGCCTTTTCGGCTTTGTCTGTCGCCCCGGTAATATACTCGTAATCTTCCGCATGGAGCAGGACGGGGAGACCCAGCTCTTTCGCTTTTTTAAGAACACGGTAAAATTGATAATGATTCAGCCGGTTGAATGCAGGCATTCCCGATATGAAGTAGCACTTGAAGCCCACTACCGAATCTGAAAGTTCCTCCATGGCTTCAGCCATCCCGCTTTCGAAAGACTGCCCCGAAACACCCCCGAAAAGCCCGTAATCAACAATTCCCTTGCCGGAGATTTCCCGAAGTTTTCTCTGCAGGCTTTCGTTATTGGTTACAGGGGGGATGGACGTGCAGGGCATGTCAATAATCGTGGTAATTCCGCCTGCAGCCGCGGCGCAGGCGCCGTGGTAGAAATCCTCGTGTCGGGTGTAGCCGGGATCGTTGAAGTGCACATGAGGGTCGACGGCGCCGGGCAGGGCGAGAAGACCCGATGCGTCTATTTGATTAACATTAGCGGAGTCCGACAGGTTCTCGCCGATTTCGGCGAATATTTCCCCCTCAATGCGGATATCGAGAGTGCGGAGCGTATTGGCCCGTAAGAGTGTCGCCTTTTTGATTATCACAGGGCGCCTGCCGACCCGTATCTCAAGAGATACCTTCTTCCCGCAGCCGTTTCCACACCCTTTCGGGTGTGATCGGGAGCTCAAAAAATCGGAGGCCGACGGCATCGTGTATGGCGTTGGCAATAGCCGGCCCCGGACCGTTGATCGCGATCTCGCCGATCGATTTCGCTCCGTAGGGACCGGTCTCCTCGTAGGATCCTACGAGGATGGTCTTCAACTCCGGCATATCCTGCGTATTATATATCTTGTAATCCCAGAATCCGGGATTGAGCATCCTTCCGCGTGAATCGATGAGGTATTCCTCGCAGAGGGCATAGCTGATGCCGTTCAAAACGGCGCCTTCCACCTGTCCTTCGGCGAGGCGGGGGTTTATCGGCTGGCCGCAGTCTACAGCCGATACGAATTTCAGAACACGGACACGTCCTGTTTTCAGGTCTACTTCCGCTTCAGCGAACTGAGCGATAAAGGGAGGCGGTGATTCCGGAGCGGAGTGAGAAGCCTGAGCTTGAATCTGAAACGGATCCTGCTTGTAAGTGGCATGAAGGGCTACCTCGCTCAATGCCAGCTCACGCCCGCTGTTTGTGTGGATCACCTTACCCTCCTGCAGGGAGAGCTGATCCACGGAAGCGTTCAGGATCCCGGACGCCACTTTGAAGATTTGTTTCTCTATCTCCAGGGCGCAGTTGAGAACGGCAGTGCCTGAAACATAGGTGGTGGAAGAGGCATAGGCGCCCACATCGAAAGGGGTGATATCCGTATCGGAGGAGAGCACGATGATCCTGTCAACGGAAACCTGAAGGACCTCGGCCGCTATCTGCGCTAATACGGTATCCGAGCCGGTGCCGATATCGGTGGCGCCGATCAAGAGGTTGAAGGAGCCGTCTTCATTCATTTTCATGGAGGCGGCCGCCATGTCGATCTTTGGAATACCGGAGCCCTGCATGGCAATTGCCATGCCGACGCCTCTGACACGGTCGTCACCGCTTTTTATGCGTTTTCCCCGCTTGTCATACCACCCGATGGCCTCGACGCCCTGGTCGATGCATTCATCCAGTTTGCATGACCGTATAACCTGGGCTACACCTTCCTTTCCTTCACCGAGTGCCCGGAAAACCTCCGAACTTTCTCCTTCCCGGATATGCTGCTGCTTGCAGAAATCGATAATGTCCCGATTCGCCTTCCCTGCAAGGATATCGATCTGCTGGTTGAAGCCGAAGTATCCCTGCGTAGCGCCGTAGCCTCTGTAGGCACCGCCGACAGGAAGATTCGTATAGACGGATTTCCCGTGGAAACCTATATTCGCAATTTTATTGAAGAGTGGCAGGACCTTGGCGCCGGTATTGGAAAGCACGGTAAGGGCATGGGCGCCGTAAGCTCCCGTGTTCATGAGAGCATCCATCTCGAGGGCGGTTATCTCCCCGTCCTTCTTCATGCCGGTCTTAAGCCTGACACGCATGGGATTACGGGTCCGGGTTGATATAAAGACTTCCTTCCGGCTCAATACCAGCTTGACGGCCCTGTGATTCCGCCAGGCAACAAGGGCCACGAGCGGTTCCAGCAGTACTTCCTGTTTGCCGCCGAATCCGCCGCCTATGCGGGGTTTGATGACCCTGATCATTCGTATAGGAATTCCTGTCACCTGGCTGACAATCCTTCTCGCATGAAACGGCACCTGGGTCGATGTTATGATAACCAGCCTACCCCTCTCATTGAGATAAGCGGCGGCTGTGTGAGGTTCCATGGCGCAGTGGGATGCATAGTGAGTGTGATACGTGTGCTCCTCTATAAAATCGCACTTTTTAAAGCCCTCAGTCAGATCTCCGATATTGATACGAACTTCTGCAGCCAGATTTTCTTCCGGTCTGTAAATCGCAGGAATGGCCGGATGCTCTTCAGTACCGTGGATCCGGGGAGTGAATTCCTTCGCCGATTCGGGATCGAAGAGAGAATCGAGTGGACGGTAGGTGACTTTAATTTTTTCTGCCGCCTGCCTGGCTGTCTGCAGGCTCTCTGCCGCAACGAGGGCGACTCTATCGCCGACAAAGCGAACCTTTCTGTCGAAGAGCAGGGTGTCGTACGGCGAAGGTTCCGGAAACCCCTGGCCGGCTGTTGTGTGCCAGATTCTCGGGACGTTCCGGTAGGTGAGGATATCCACAACTCCCGGCATTTTTTCCGCTTCCGACACATCGAGGCTTTCTATCTCACCATGGGCGACACTTGAATAGAGCAGGACTGCATGGAGGGGATTCAGCAGAGAGAAATCGTCCGTAAAGCTTTCGGCGCCTGCGGCCAGGGAGAGGGCGTCGATTTTTTCCACAGACTTGCCTATGTTCAGAAATTCAGCCATTCTCACGCATCCTCCGGGCGGCCAGTCTCACCGCCTCAAGAATCTTTACGTATCCGGTGCAGCGGCAGAGGTTTCCGTCCAGGGCTTTTGTAATCGCCTTGTCATCCGGTTGAGGATTCTCTTTCAGGAGAGCATAGGCGGCAAGCACCATCCCGGGAGTGCAGAAGCCGCATTGAACCGCTCCCGTTTCTGCGAAAGCGATCTGGATGGGATGTGGGTGGGAGACCGATCCAATGCCCTTGGCCGTCGTAACATCCTTCCCAAGAGCCGAACCGGCGAGAACCTGGCAGGAATTTACCAGCTTCCCGTTAAGGAGAACAAGGCACGCTCCGCACGCGCCCTCGCCGCAGCCTTCCTTTACCTCGGTGTTCCCCAGGTCTCTCAGCACGCGAAGGAGTGTGCTGCCGGGTGAAAAGCTGCAGCGCTTTTTTTTACCGTTTATTGTGATCGTCCCTTCCATTTAATTGCCCCGGGTCATGATTATGCTTTTCCCCGTTTCCCGTCAGACAGGCTGTACAGGCCCCTCTCGGCGGCGGCGACGGCCAGATGTTTAAGATACTCCCCGCTTCCCAGTCTTTTTGCCGCAAAATCCGCATCCATCCTGTCTGCAATACTCTTACTGTCCAATCCTGTGATGCCTCTTTCCCTGACGAGCTCCTCCAGGCGATCCAGTCTTTTATACTTCCCCTTTACCCCGCTGAGGATCATCCTGATTTGTTCGATTTGTCCGCTGTTTTGCCTGATGAGTATTGTCAGGGTGAACGCCGGATAATCGAAAGCCGTTCTTGTCTCACGGTGGTACGCACACACCCGGTTATCTGCAGCGAAGCGTATACCTGTAATGAGATTTCCCTGCCTCAAATCGCGGTCTTGTATATAACGAAGAATGGGAAAACGTCCTTTTTCCCTACCGACAAGGACCAGCTCCGCTTCCAGTGCGATTAGAGGACCTAAGAGGTCGGACCAGGACGGATAGAAGGCAATACTCCCTCCGAGGGTTATCCTGTTTCTCAACGGGGTCGATGCAGCAGCGGACAGGGCCTTAGCGAGGATATGACCAGGGCGCCATTTAGTTAATTGTGCTGCGGTTTCCGCATAGGTAAGGGCGGCGCCGAGTTCGAACGTATCGCCCTTTTTATGCGCAAAGGTAAGGGGAAGCCGGCTTAGGTCTATTATGCCTTTTAGCCGACTCAAGCGGCGGTTCCTGATGAGCCCGGTGCCTCCTCCGTGGGGCGCCACTCCTTCTTGCTGTAGAAGCGCCGGTATTTCGTCTAAGCGTTCGGGATAGTACCAAACGATTTCAGGCATAGTTGTACCTTTCCGTCATGATACGGGACAGATAGGCTGAAGGTCAAGGTAAAAGCCCGACCTACCTGGCTACTTACCTATCTGTTGCAAAAGGGGAAAAAGAAGCATAAACTCCGAGTTATGAAGCAAATCGATTGGGATGCACTCGGATTCTCCATACTGCCTGCCGAAAAGATGTTTGTTTCCGAATATAAGGGTGGAAAATGGGATGACGGGAAAATTGTGGACTACGGGAATATTGCGCTGCAGCCTGCAGCCGGTGTTTTGAATTACGGCCAGGGGATTTTCGAAGGTATGACGGCGAGCAGGACTCGGGATAACCGAATCGTCATGTTTCAGCCTTATGCGAACGCGAAAAGGCTTAATACCGGATGCAGGCGTCTCTGCATGCCGGAATTGGACGAGGAGTTTTTTGTCGGCTCGATCAGTGCGCTGGTTAAAGAGAACAAAGAATACATACCCCCTTTCGGTAAAGGGGACCTTTATATTCGTCCCATACTCTTCGGCGCCGGCCCTGTGCTGGGGGTGGACCCGGCAGAGGAGTATACATTTATTGTCTTCATGTCTCCTGTGGGGCCGTATTTTAAAAGCGGGTTTAACGGCATTCGCATTGAGGTGAGAACGGATTATCATCGCGTTCCCCTTTACGGCACGGGCGCGGTAAAGGCGATAGGTAATTATGCGACTTCAATGCTCCCTAAGCGCCTAGTCAAGCATAATGGTTATGATGAGGTCCTCTATCTCGATGCCCGGGAATCGAGGTATATCGAAGAGGTAGGTTCGGCCAACATATTCCTCCTTAGAGATGAAACCATCTCAACACCGTCGCTAAAAGGATCCATCCTTCCCGGCATTACCCGGGCTTCGGTTCTTACAATCGCGAAACAAAACCTTGGGTTGGAAGTCGAGGAACGGGAAATACCGTATGACGACCTTTTTACGGCGGACGAGGTCTTTTGTACGGGCACTGCCGCAGTAATAACTCCCATACTATCCGTTTGCTTTCAGGGCAGGGAACATGCTTTCGGCGACGGCAAGCCCGGAAAGAAGACCCGGGCTCTCTACGAGGATCTTAAAGGAATACAACTCGGCGAGAAACCCGATACGTTTCAATGGATCTTTGAGGTGTCCTGAGACCGAATATCCCCGGAGTTTTATACTTAACTCATACTTAACTCATACTTAACTCATACTTAACTCACGCAGACCTTGCTACACTTATACTTTCGGGTATACACTTACAGCATGGTAACGAGAGAGATGATTAAGAAAATTCCGAAGGTGGAGCTTCACGATCACCTGGATGGGGGAGTCAGGCCTCAAACCGTTATTGAGCTGGCTAAAAAATATAACGTAAACCTGCCTTCTAACAACACCGACGAGCTTACCACCTGGTTTGCCAGGGGAGCGGATCGAAAAAGCCTTTCTCTATATCTTGAAGGTTTTTCTGTTACTCTTTCTGTAATGCAGACTGCAGAAGCTCTGCAGCGGATCGCCCGGGAGGCACTCGAGGACCTGGCGGCGGACGGGGTAA
>CBDUZM010000085.1:0-9293 GCA_965371685.1 uncultured Spirochaetaceae bacterium
TGAGGATAGACTATTTCTGTCCTGGTATTAGTAAAAAAACAGAGCATTCAACTTGGGAGTTGTTTTTTGCATTCCCTTGTAATTTACTGAGGTCTGGATATTATATGTTATTGACAAGATTTCGATTTTACGCAGGATGGTGCTCACCTTGTAAAATATGGATTTCATTATTTGGAGGTGTATTATGTACCGCATAGGAAAAGAAGAAATAAAAGCGGTTAGCCGTGTTATAAAAAGCGGAAAGTTGTTCAGGTACCTGGAAGAACCGGGCGAAACCGACAAGTTCGAGCAGGAGCTGGCGGAAAAGATAGGCGTAAAATACGCATTTTCGGTAAACAGCGGCACTTCGGCGCTTATCTGCGCCTTCGCGGGCCTCGGGATCGGACCCGGCGACGAAATTATTGTTCCCGGTTATACGTTCATGGCCAGCGCGACCGCGGTGCTTGCCGTCGGCGCAATTCCCGTCATATCAGAGGTTGATGAAAGCCTTACGATGGATGCCGTGGATGTACGTAACAAAATTTCCGCCCGCACGAAAGCGATCATGCCGGTGCATCTGTGCGGCTTCCCCTGCGATATGGATGCACTGACAGCCCTGGTATCCGGCAAGGAAATCCACATTGTGGAAGACAGCTGCCAGGCCGACGGCGGCAGCTACAAGGGAAAACGTCTCGGGTCCATCGGAACGGTCGGCGCCTTCAGTTTCAATTACTATAAGATAATGACATGCGGCGAAGGCGGTGCGGTGCTTACCGACAATTCAGATATATACCACAGGGGACTGATCCAGCACGACAGCGGCAGGCACTTCAGATCGGTTGAAAAGGACGAAAATATTCCCCCGTTTATCGGCGTCAATTTTCGAACTACCGAGATTTCGAGCGCGATTCTACGGGTTCAGCTCAGACGAGTCGATTCGATGCTTGAATCGATGAGAAAGCAGAAACGGTTCTACTATGAAAAACTTGCGGGACACGAAAAGGTCGGACTTATAAAGTGCAATGATCTCGACGGCGACTGCGGTACGACGACCGGTCTCTTTTTCCCATCCGTTGAAATTGCAGAGACTTTCGAAGCTCATCTGAAGGAAAACGGCGTATCCTGCTCGAGACCGATAGATTCAGGGCGCCATGTTTACAGCAACTGGGATCCCATCCTGGAGCATCTGGGCGCACATCATCCTGCGAGGAATCCTTTTCTCATGAAGGAGAACGCCGGGTGCTCGATGGAGTACACAAAAGAGATGTGCCCGAATACGCTGAACTATCTCGCCAGAACGGTTTTCATCGGCAGTCATCCCGACGAAAAAAGGTCCGACTATGAAAGAAAATTGAAGGGGATCGAAAAAACCGCTGCTGAAATGTAAGACAATGGTAAAAACCTGTGTTATCGGCGCCGGCAATCACTCACAGCTGCATCACGGAGCGAGCCTGAAGTACTGGGCGGAACGTACGCCTGAGGAACTGGAGCTCTCTGCAATTTGCGATCTCGACAGAAAGAAGGCGGAGGAGTTCGCGGGCGTCTTCGGTTTCCACAATGTGTATACCGACTTTCATCGAATGATCAGGAATGAGAAACCGGACGCTCTCTGGGCGATAACCCCGGTTACGCGCACCTTTGGGATTGTAAGCGAATTACTGCCGTACGGAATTCCGCTTCTTATTGAAAAACCCCCCGGAAGAACTCCGGAAGAAACGGCGGAACTCCTGGACTTGAGCCGCAGGCATACAACTCCCGCCATGATTTCATTCAACCGGCGTTTTAACCCAGCTGTAATAAAGGCCCGCCGGTGGCTCGCAGACTTATTGGGAACGAATTCCGACACACCGTCGCCGATCCCCGAGCTAATCGTTGCGCGAATGCTGCGGGTTCGCCGCAGGGAGCCGGAATTCATCCGGGGCACTGCGATTCATCTTGTCGACACTGTGCTTTCACTGGCGGGTAAACCTGATTCTATAACCTCCGCGCGTTGGACGACGTCCGACGGCGGCCAGGCATGCGCCGGGGTCCTTCGGTTTCAGGACGGCAGCCGCGCACTTCTCGCTATACATCCGGATACCGGCGTGGAAGAGGAGACCTACGAGTTAATCGGTTCCGGGTATTCGATTTGTGTTGACACCTTAACTTGCCGGGTCGTAATAATGCAGGAGGAGCGGGAAGTGCTTGCATGGCAGGCCGAAAAGGATAGTCCACCCTTCATGATAAACGGGGCACTGGAGGAGACCGATGCTTTTTTACGGGCGGTAAGGAAGGGGGAGGGTTTCTCTCCCGATCTCGAAGAAGCCCTTACAACTATGCGTGTAACGGAAGCTCTTCACCAGGGTGGAGCTACGGACAGCTCGGATTGTTAGTTTTTTCAATCGGCATTCTAAGTAACAATGCTGGGGAATTTGGCTGCCAATAGAATTGCTTTAACCAAGCAGTTTTAAGAATTCTTTTTCGCTGACTATTTTCGTTCCCAGAGAGACGGCTTTTCGGAGCTTACTTCCCGCACCGCTTCCTGCAAGCAGATGTGTAGTTTTGGAACTGACGCTTGAAGTTACACCCCCTCCCCTCTTTCTCACCTCATCCACTGCCAATTCCCGCGGTTTGAATCGCTCGAAGCTGCCCGTTACACACCAGGTTTGTCCGGCAAAGATCTGCTCCTCAGAGACCGGACTCTCACCTGCCTGAAACTTCAATCCCGCCTCTTTTAAAGCCTGTATTCTCTTTCTAACATCTGGCCGGTTGAGCTCCTGCAGGATACGGTGAGCTGTTTTTTCACCTAACCCATGAATAGATGAGAGAGTATCAACATCATTCTCGTCCGCTGCCCGGAGAAGAGAATCGATATCCTTGAAACCTGCAGCCACGAGAAGCTCCACAGCTTTCCGCCCCAACTCCGGAACTCCCAGGGAGACAAGCACTACCTCGTAAGGCTGCTCGAGACTTTTCCGAATGCCTTCCTTAATAAGGCCGATCTTCTTCTCCCTAAAACCGGGCTCACCTAGAAGATGATCAGGATTGAAACTGTATATGTCCTGAATATCTTTAACCAGACCTATCTTCAGAAGATAATCGACGGTTTCAGGCCCCAGGTTCTCTACATCCATCTGTCCACGGGCAACAAAGAAATGCAGGCGTCCAAGTATTTGGTCCTGACAGGAGGGATTAATACAGAAATGGTGCGCTCCGATCGGCGAAAGAGACTGTGAGCAGCTCGGACATGTAAGCGGCATCTGCCATGTAGCATGACCCTCTTCATTTTTTTCAAATACCCGCTCCAACGCGGGGATAACATCTCCCCTTTTAGAGACTTCCACGGAATCTCCCAGGGCCAGCTCGAGCATATTTATATATTCCTGGTTGTGTAAAGTCACATTTGATACAGTCGAACCTGAAATAGACACCGGTTCGACCCTCGCCACCGGGGTTGCACGGCCCGTTCGCCCTATTTGAACTACAATGTCTTTTACTACTGTTTGCCCAACAGGCGCCTCAAACTTGATGGCGATTTCCCATCGAGGATGGTGTCCTGTATATCCCAGTTTTTCCCTTAAGCCGATTTCATTCACTTTCAATACCAACCCATCAATCTGATAGGGAAGACCGGATCGTTTCTCCTGCTCTTTCAGGATAAAGTCGATCATGCTGTTTATTTTACCGAAATGCCATGAAGGGTGCTGTTTGCTCATAGAAGACAGATCTTCGTGATCCGAGAAAAAACCGATGTTATCGTTGAGTTTAAAACCGAGCTGATCCAGCTTTATCAGGATTTTAAAATGAGTATCATAGGCATATTCAAAGAAACCTTCATACACAAATATATCGAGAGGTACAGCGGCAACTTCCACGCTCTTTATTCTCCTGAGGGTGCCGGCTGCCAGATTCCTCGGATTTGAGTAAGAAGCATCCTGTTCCGCATTTAATCGTTCGAATAAGTCTATCGGTAAAAAAATTTCCCCTCGAACCGCTGCAGTTACAGGTTCCATCAGTTTTAGAGGAACAGCAGCAATGGTTTTTACATTCCCCGTTATGTTATTACCAATAATGCCGTTGCCTCGGGTTACGGCTCGCGCCAACCTTCCTCTTTCATAGTAAAGGACGATGGAAGCTCCGTCGATTTTCTCTTCGAGCGTATAAGAAACATTTTCTCCTACATTCTTCCGGATCTTGTCAGTCCATTTCAGAATTTCCTCGGTGCTGTAGCATTTGTCCAGGCTGAGAACGGGAATCGTGTGTTGTACTTCGGGAAAATCCTGACTTAAGTCTGATCCAACTCGATGGGTTGGTGAGTCTGTTCGAACAAGGCCGGGATGACTCTCTTCCAGGCTTTTAAGCCGATCAAAGAGCCTGTCATATTCACTGTCGGAAACGCTGGGACGGTTCTGACGATAGTACTCATACTGATAACGTGTCAGCAACTCGACCAGGCGATCTATTTCGGCTTTTTCGGAAGCATGGCTCAATTGACGGACCTGACAAAAGCGTCGTCGAATCCTTTTGCCTTAAACCAGGTTAGAAGGGTACCTGTCTCATCCTCATTCAGAGGACCGATGAGAACCCTGTATAACCCTCCTGCAGCGGGCTTGGCGGCCAAAATGGCAACAGGATATTTATCTGAATAAGTTGTTTCAAGATTTTTTGCCAACTCAACGCTATTATAGGCGGCCAGCTGGATGAAGTATGTACGGTTCTCGGCATAATCTGCGGGGAGCTCCCTTACCGCCAATTCACCGGGTGGAACCGGCTTTTCCGCCTCTTCAGGTTCTGCTGCAACGACCTCGGCGGCAGCCGGTTCCTCTACTGCTTTTTCTTCCTCGATTGGGCCGGGAGGTTTCGGCTCGGTGGATTCGAGTACAAGCTCCTTTCCTGCTTCAGCCAAAGCTGGGCCTTCAGTCACGACCGGCGCCTCGATCTCCGCCGGTTTCACTTCCTCTGCCAGCTCCTTTCCCGCTTCAGTCACAGCGGGGCTTTCAGTCACAACCGGCGCCTCGATCTCCGCAGGTTTCACTTCCTCTGCCAGTTCAGGTTCTACTTCCTCTTCAGATGGTATGGCGGCTTTTTCTTCTGCGGCCAGGGGCGGTGACGGCTCGTGGCTTGTTTCAGTAATAAGCGTTTCCGCATCAAGCACTGCCTCAGGCTGAGCCATCTCCAGGCTTTCTTCAATAAAGTATTCCGGCGGCACCAGGTAAAGCAGGCTCTCATCCAGAGCTGCTGTCTCCGGCCTGGTAGCCTCAATCATGTCTGAAGTATCTGCAAGCAAAGGCGATTCCGGAGAGACAGCGCTGAACGGTGTTATAGATTCCTCGGCTGCAGGCGGCTCTACTGCAGGTTCGGGTATTTCCTCTCCGGTATGAACAGGAGGCTGCGGTTTGATTTCGCTGAAAGCAAGAACCGGTTCTTCCACCGACGGGGGCGCCAAAGTAGGCTCCGGACCTTCATCCAATAGCTTCTCCTGTACCTTCGGTTCCTCTGCGATACTCACCTCGACAGATTCGGTCTCCTGCTCGTCTGGACTGAGGTCTTCCGCTTCGGATTCTTCTACAGGAAGTTCAGCAGCCTCTGCAACTTCCGGTGATACGACCTCCTGCGCCTCTTTGGGAGGCTGAAAAAAATCTTTCTGTGGCGTTCTCGCAGCGGCTCTTTCCGCTAATTTCTCTGCTTCAGTAAGAGCTGCCGGCGCCTCCCCGGCAGGAACTTCTTCACTCACTTCTGACTCTGCTTCCGACGGCTCTTCTGCTGCCGCAGCCTCCTCCACCTCGACTTCCTCCACTGCCTCCACTTCCTCTACATCAGCTGCCTCCACTTCCTCTTCAATCTTTATTTCCGGTTCCGGAGGTGTTGAAGCCTCAGCAAGAGAAGGCGGAGTAGCTGCAGGATTTAAGTCCGGGTCCTGAGTTATGAGCGATTCATCAAGCATCGAGGGGATTTGATTTACTAAAACCGCTGCAACCTGGATTTTTACCCTTTCCACATCCCCTTTTTCCATCTCCAGCAGCTCTGCCGCCTGTCCGGAAAGAAGAAGAAAGAGATTGGGATTATCTATAATCCTCTTGACAACTGTCACCTTTACCATTTTTCCAGTTCTGGGATTTTCCACCTGTATTATCGTATTTTCAGGAAAAGCATTGGATGCGGCGAAGAGCCCCTTTTCTTCGAATACACCTTCGCTCACAACGGTAGCATTACCCTCCCAGACATCCGTCTGTTGGGCGAATATATTGCCTGTAAAAGCAAAAACCGCGGCACATAGAATGAGCCATCTAACCATTTAGAGTACTCCTCTATCCTATTTTCGGAAGACCAATGGTAAAATATAAAAGTATTTTATTGCTATTTTGAACGCTGTACCAGCGAATCACTCTCAACGTAGTCCGATGCGCATTGACCATTACTCCTCTTTTTAGTATTACAGATTCTAAAGATACTATCGACCGATGGAATCATAAAAAATATGAAAACGACATCGATATACTATGTTATTCAGGTTCGAACACGGAGTGAAGAAAAATTCCTCAAGTTTGCCAGCCCTATTGTTCAATCTATGAACATTAGAATATTCTGGCCCAGACGAAGTTTGCGTATCCGAAAACGGGGTAAGTGGAAAAACATCGACACCCCCATCTTTGCCGGTTATATCTTCCTCGAGGTAGAATCAATCAGCAATGAATTATACTGGAACCTGAAAAGACTTCCCGGTTTTTTTCGCTTTTTAAAAAACAATCATAACATCCTTCCTCTTCCGGAGAAAGATGCCAGAATTCTTAATAGCCTTCTTCAGCTTGGAGAAGTGGTGAAAAAATCGACCATTACGTTTGATGAAGACAATCAAATCTCTATTATTGAAGGACCGCTGAAAGGCCTGGAAGGCTGTATCGTTAAAATTGACAAGCGAAAAGGAAGGGCCAAGATTCGGCTCGATCTCTATGAAGAATCTCATCTGGTTGATTTAGGTTTCAAAGCTCTGGAGAAAGCCGATAAGAGAGATAGAGATACAGATTCTTAAGAGAGAATTTTTCAATGAGCAACCACAGACGCAGGATTACAATTATTGGCGCCGGATTAGCCGGTATAAGCATTGCCAAGGAAATCAGGCTCAAGGGAGTCTTCGGAAGAGTGCTGGCCTTTTTGGATGACGATCCGGCAAAAATCGGTAAAAAAATCAACGGTATCCCCATCCTGGGACCGATTGATGCGGTTGTGAAACTTCTCAAACCCTCGACGGATGATGAAGCCCTGATTGCCATTCCCAGCGGTAAGAGGGATCAACTTCAACGAATACATCGCCTTCTGAGAGAGGCGGGTTTTTCTAAAATACGGATACTTCCCGGGCTTTCCCAGATCCTCTTTGGTGACGCCCATTTCATTCAAACCAGAGAGATCAACCCGGAAGATTTTTTATCACGCGATTCCGTCAAAGTGCCTTTAAAAGAAAGCCTTGCCTATGTTCGTGGTAAAAGAGTTCTGGTAACCGGCGCCGGAGGCAGCATTGGCAGCGAGCTTTCCCGTCAGCTCTTAAATGGCGGCGCTGAAAGGCTTTACCTTTTCGGGCACGGTGAAAACAGCATCTATGCCATAGAGCGGGACTTAAGGCTTCT
Organism: uncultured Spirochaetaceae bacterium; assembly: GCA_965371685.1. GTDB lineage: Bacteria > Spirochaetota > Spirochaetia > SZUA-6 > CAZLRN01 > CBDUZM01. The sequence goes on from CBDUZM010000085.1 coordinate 7,581, forward strand.
GCAGGAGGCGGGGATCGGCGAAAGAGCAACGATAGTGCCTGTTATTGGAGAGCTCAAAGACAGTGATTATATGTTCCATATTCTTCAAAGACTCAAGGCGGATGTTACCTTCCACGCCGCAGCATATAAACATGTTCCTATGGGAGAAGCGAATCCTGTAGCCACCCTGAAAAACAATGTCTTTGGCACAAAAAACCTCCTGGATGCCTCTGTAGAAGGAGGGGTAAAACAATTTGTCATGATATCGACCGACAAGGCTGTGAATCCCAGCAACATATACGGCGCCTCTAAATTTTTAGCGGAGGAGCTCGTTCTCCGGGAAAGAAAGAAGGGGCGGCAGTATATCGTCGTTCGTTTCGGCAATGTTCTAGGCTCCCGCGGGAGTATTCTGCCCCTTTTCACAAATCAGATACTGAAGGGGGGGCCCGTCACAATAACCGATCCCAGGGCGAGTCGTTATTTTATGACCATTCCGGAAGCCTCATCTCTTGTACTCAAAGCGGGAGGCATTCAGCTGGACGCCGATATGCTCCTTCTCGATATGGGAGAACCGCTGAATATCAAGGAAATGGTAGAACAGATGATTATATTCTACGGTTTTCAACCGGAAAAAGACATCAAGTTTATTTATACGGGACTCCGTCCGGGGGAGAAGCTCACAGAACGTCTGTGGTCGAGTAAAGAACATCCGGAAAAGACCGAATATCACAAGATTCTGCGACTAAGACGAACAGGCATGCTGGACGGTAAACTGGACGATTTAATGAGCAAGCTTAAATCTATATGCTATCTCAATCAGGATGATCCATCGGCTTTTCGAAACAGGCACAGGCTGAAAAAAGTTCTTCACGATATCATTCCCACCATTGAAATTCCAAAAAATGAGCCGGAATACTGACTTCATACCTTTTGCCCGGCCAACCATGGGTGAAGAGGAAGAGCGTTCGATCATTAGAGTTCTACGCAGCGGCTGGCTGACTACAGGGCCGGAAGCCGCAGCATTCGAACGTGAATTCGCACACTTTGCGGGAACCTCTTTCGCCCTGGCCGTATGTTCGGCCACAGCCGGCCTCCATCTAAGTCTTGAAGCTCTGGGACTTCCACACGGGTCTTTCATAGCTACCACACCTTACACCTTCGCCGCTTCCTCAGAAGTTATACGATACGTGGGCTGTCACCCCTTTTTCATCGATATAGATGAGGAAAGCTACAATATCGACTGTTGCCTGCTTGAAAAAGCCTTGAGAGAAAATGAAAATATTACAGCAATTCTGCCTGTCCATATAGCCGGTCTTCCCTGCAATATGAATGTGCTGTTGGAACTCGCTAAAAGCTGCGGCATTCCCGTTGTCGAAGACGCGGCTCATGCTTTTCCGGTCCGATCTGAGGATTTATTTGTGGGCACCCGGGGAGACACGGGTGTTTATTCATTTTATGCGAACAAGACTATGACCACAGGCGAGGGAGGTATGATCGTCACCGATAGAGAGGATCTGGCCAAACGGATGCGTGTAATGCGTCTTCACGGTATCGATCGAGACAGCTGGAACCGCTATACGTCAGCGGAAACGGGATGGGAATACCGGATCGTGGAAGCGGGTTACAAGTATAATATGACAGATCTGGCTGCCGCTCTTGGACGAGTTCAACTGAAAAAATCGTGGCATTTCCTCGAACAACGAAGAAATATCGCTAAAAGATATCAACAAGAGC
>CBDUZM010000086.1:0-9291 GCA_965371685.1 uncultured Spirochaetaceae bacterium
ACCCAAACAGTTTTCAGTTTACTGGATAATACATTCGTTGGAGTACGCTCCAGGAGAATGTCTTCCATCCTCATCTGAAGTGCAGGCTTTATCCAGAAGTGTGTCAGGATATAAAATTTTTCTTTTTTTATTGCATTAAAAACATAATCAGCCGATTTCTCTGGCTGTAATCCATATTTTTCTGTAGCCCGACGGCCTGTCTGTTCCCAACTTTTAAGCTTTTTAAGAGATTCAGGACTTAATCTCTCCTTTACAGAATCATTCTGAAACTCTTTGGGACGGTTTCGTTCCGCATCCGAGAATCGGGTTTTAACGAGCACCGGAACCAGCACAGAAACCTTAACTTTAGCCTTCATTTCTTCCAGCTCGTGGTAAAGAGTTTCAGAAAGGCTTACGACGCCGTGTTTGGTAACTTTATATATTCCACCCTGCGAGCTGGATATTAATCCCGCACCGGAAGCTGTATTTACAATATGGCAATCCGCATCTTGCGCGAGCATGATTGGTGCGAAAATCCTGACCCCATGGATAACACCCCATAAATTGACGCCTATCAGCCATTGCCAGTCGGCTAACGTGCTTTCCAGCAGAGATGTGCGAACATTGACACCGGCATTATTGAACAGCAGATGAACTGCACCGAAGGAATTGAGAGTCTTCTCGGCCAGTGCTTTGACATCACCTGCTTTGGAAACATCGGTAGGCACAGCCAGGACATCCACCCCCTTTGCTTTCATATCTTGCGCTGTTCGAGTTAAAGTATCTTCCTCAAGGTCTGCAAGAACGACCTTCATTGATTCTCGGCCGCAGCGTTCAGCTATTCCACGCCCTATACCGCTGGCGGCGCCTGTTATAACTGCAACCCTGTCTTTAAATTCTCTCATCTTTTTCCTATTTATAATAGTCGGCTTTTAGCCAACCGTTTGATTCAAGGGAGAAGTATGTCTTCGAGTCTGCCCTGTGCCCAGGTTTTTCTCGTATTACGAAGAGCCTTGATTATGTACTGTCGTTCGTTTTCATCTGCCACCAGAGTCGTGAAAGTATAATATCTAATCAATCGTTTAATTTTCCTTATGCAGCGCCATTTGATCCGTTTTTTCGTCCAGGGTTTTCTTTCTCCTGTGCTTTTTTTTACCCAACTGAGGGGAGCGCGACCGGTATTCACGATCATATCTTTTACCTCTTCTTTCCCGTCTATCATTAGAGACGAAACTTTCATTGTGTATTTATAGGTAAGAAAGACAATGAGTATGAATACAACCAGGCTGCCTAAAACTAATAATGCAATCATGCATGGACCTCTGCCGGTCTATACTCTATCGTAATTTAAAGGGAAAGACAAATGCTTCGGCATACTGGAAGCTTCTTCGGTGTCTTGACGAACAGCAGGATGATATGGTATGCCTTTCTATGGAATCGGTTGAAAAACTGATACAGGTCTATTCTTTTCTCTCAAAGCTAGTTTCAGAAGAACTATCCGACACGGCTCGCCTAATACACTCGGGGGATTTGCATAAAATTACCCAACGTCTCAGGGAGGAAATCGACGAAGCTGTCAGGGCGTTTGAAGGTACACATAGTCACGATGAAGAAAAAACACCGCTTGTAAGAAAGCTGCTGTCACGCAAAGGCATAGATCCGGCTGCCGGCGAGATACTTCTGGAGCTCAGCCAGGTTTCCTACTGGTGTCTGATCTATCATCTGGCAAAAGGCGGGAAACCGGACGCTGAGAAAGTATGCTCCGCTCTGAAGAGGGGGGCGAATGCCGTCGACGAAATTACGGAAATGGCTGTGGCCGCGGCCCGGGATCTTGACGAGGAATCAGTATTCTCCCTGATAGGCAGATTGTCAAAAGAAAGTCACCTTTCCCCGGACCTCTTCGCGGAGCTGGACCTGTTGGAAATGGAACAAAAGCCGTATCTCAAGGATATACTTCATGGGCCATGATGTAAGCTGTGTAATCCCTCGATGGGGCAGGACTTTCGTGAATACAATGAGAAAGCTCCTCCCCCTTTCAGATGAACCGGAAGCAATAGAGGAGGTAATTACCATCGTAACTGCCGGGAAGGAATGGGCCGCTTCCGATCCCCGGGAAGCCTGGCAGCGTCTCCTGGCTTACAAATGCCCCTATCTTACAGTAGCACCTGATCGGAAGAGAAAAGAACGTTGTTTCAGGCCCGGTTTTATGGGAATGGATCTTCAGATTGGCGATATCCGTCTGCGCCTGGAGGGAGATGAGCCGCACAACGGTTCTTCACTTATTAAACTGGACGAAGTGGATTTCACAATCGTCGGGCTCGATGAGCTGCTCGCGTTGAATCATAATTCCCTGTCCGACCCCCGCTTCGTTACCAAGTGGGGACTCTATAACTATTATCTGAACGCAAAAGTCGACCTTAGAATCGCAGGTTCGGCGAACCTGACCTCAATGAACAGTAAAGCGGGAAAGGAGATAACGGATTTTATCGGCTTTTTCCTCATATCAAACTGCGAAGCAGAGACATTTAACCCGGATTGGCGCCACCTGAAGAATTACAGGATGCCTGTGTTTGTAAAGGGCCGTTACGAAGAGATGGTGCAGGCCCTGCTTCCCGGTCTGAACACAGTTTCCACCTCTAATGTGGAAGAAGCCGTGGGCAGGGAGGAAGTGGGGATAGGCATAGAGATCGTGCAGAGCGGTTCAACAGTTCGTCAAAAAGGCCTGCGTGTTTTCGGTCGTCCTCTTTTCCTCTCGGAAAGTCTCCACGTGGCGGACTATCGAAGGTATGTAAGGAATGAGAAATTTCGCATACTGATGGACCGTCTATCGCCGCTGGGTTATTTCGATGCAGACAGGGTAAGACACTACACCGAATGGTTCATGGCACTGGAGGCAAATCTGGGCGACGGCTGGATCAATAAACCGGAACCGGATGCTTTGTTCTGTTCGCTGTCTGAAATGAGAAGAGGTCTCCGCCCCTATCGGCTTAAAACGAGACGTTGGTCGCCGTCGGATTACTACAAGAGGGAAGAAGCGGAAGCTATCGTAGCGGAAAGCCTGGGCCTGATAAGAGCACTGTACGGGTTGCGTGGCGGATGATCTCCGAGAAGAGGTGGAGTCCCACAACGGGCAGGCGTCGGCGAAGAGCGCCGTCAAACACCCGGTGAACAGAAGCCGGTCGATAGAAAATTATTAAGATACTCAGGAGGAGGTAAGGTAATATGGCTATTGTCTACTCAGAACCATCCAGAACATTCAGTGAGTTTCTCTTGTTGCCCAACCTTACTAAAAAGGATGTAACGCAGGAGAATGTTTCTCTAAAGACCCCGCTTTGTCGATACCAAAGCGGGAGGGCGCCGGAAATGGAGCTGAATATTCCATTTGCGTCGGCGGTTATGCAATCCGTTTCCGATCACAACCTTGCCATTACCCTGGCCAGGTGCGGTGGTATCAGCTTTATCTACCAGTCTCAATCCATTGAGAACCAGGCGGAGATGGTGAAGAGAGTCAAGCGGTTCAAGGCCGGTTTTGTGGCAAGTGATTCAAATCTGCGGCCTGCTCACACTCTCAGGGACGTGAGAGAGCTGGCTGCGAAAACCGATCACACAACAATGGAAATTACGGATGACGGCAGGGACTCCGGGCGCCTGTTGGGAGTTATTACAGTAAGAGATTATCGACCGGGGGACATTGCTCCGGATACGCCGGTCTCGGAAGTAATGACTCCCTTCGATTCGCTCATATATGCCGAGGAAGGTATCAGCCTTCACGAGGCCAACGACATAATATGGAAGTACAAGCTCAACTCTCTCCCGGTAGTGGATAAGGATAGGAAACTTAAGTACATGGTATTCAGGAAGGATTACGATGCCCACAAGGAAAATCCTGAAGAGTTGATCGATAACGAGAAACGGCTGATGGTGGGAGCGGGAATAAATACGAGGGATTATGAAGACAGGGTTCCCGCCCTGGTTGAGGCCGGGGTTGATATAATCTGCATCGATTCATCCGACGGGTTTTCCGAATGGCAGAAGGACACGATCCTTTGGGTTAAGAAACGATACGGCGGCAAATTGAAAATTGGAGCTGGGAATATTGTAGACCGGGAAGGATTCTTCTACCTGGCTGAGGCAGGCGCCGATTTCATAAAAACAGGAATAGGCGGCGGTTCGATATGCATTACAAGGGAGCAAAAGGGCATAGGCCGCGGCCAGGCCTCGGCGGTTATCGAAGTCGTGAAAGCACGCAGTGAATATCTCGAGAAAACGGGAGAGTACATACCTGTCTGCTCCGACGGAGGTATTGTCCTGGATTATCATATTGCTCTGGCTTTGGCGATGGGCGCCGACTTCGTGATGATGGGACGCTATTTCGCCCGGTTCGATGAGAGCCCGGGAAGGAGACTCAGAGTGCAGCACAACTACGTGAAGGAATACTGGGGGGAAGGTACCGAAAGAGCACGGAACTGGCAGCGATACGACATAGGAGGCGATGACAGGCTTACCTTCGAAGAAGGTGTGGACATATATATAACCTATGCGGGGAGTCTAAAGGATAATCTGAATGCCACATTGAAGAAGATAAAATCCACCATGTGCCACTGCGGCGCCCGGAGCATTCCGGAGCTGCAGGAAAAAGCCCGTCTAATAACGGTTTCCGCAACTACGATCCGGGAGGGCGGGGCACACGATATCCTGGCCAAGGAGAATGAATATACGCCGGTTCCTTAAAAGTTATTTCTGATCAGACTATGTGGACTCTGATGTTCTCATCCAGTTCCCGGTGCAGCTTGCTTTCTATTATACTGAGAGTGCCGGTCCGGCTGGCCGGGCAGGTGGCGCAGGCGCCTGCATAGTGGACATATATATCTATATAGGTATCGTCTTCCTTCATGTCCACAACTTCCACTCCACCGCCGTCTCCTGCCAATAAATTCCTGATGTGAACATCCAGAACTCTCTCCACGGCCTTGTGTTTCTGAATTAGAGTCATGGAGGTGAAATCCTTTTCATCCGCTATTTTTTGCAGCTTTTCCTTATCCATCTCTGCCCGCGTTTCCCGCAGAATATCCACCAGATAATATTTTCGCTCCTCGTGCCCCCCCTCCCGGATGCAGGATTTGCAGAAAGCTCCGGCTTTCGTGTAGCGGGTTATTTCCTCAACCGTTTTCAAGTCGTTTATGCGGATGACATCCTTTATAGTCCGCAAAGTCACGCGGGCACATTCACAAACTATGTCCTCTTTCTCCAGGAGGCTCATTTCTACTCCCTTGTAGAGAGAAGCCGCTTTTTTAATTACGTCGTAGGCCATGACACTGCAGTGCATCTTCTGAGGAGGGATAGACGGCTTGTCTTCCTCGTCTCTCATGGCTTTCTCTACATCAATGTTTGTGATTTTAATTGCCTCGTCTACAGTCAACCCTATGCACATCTCGCACATTACATCGCTGGATGCAATGGCAGTGCCGCAGCCGAAACTCTTGAACCGGGCATCCAGGATCTTGTTCGTCTTTTCGTCTATTAGCCAGAAAAGCCTTACAGCATCGCCGCAGGCTTCAGCCCCCCAATCTGCCACTATGAGTTTAGCGTTTGCCTCTTTCGCATCGTCTTCCGTAATTTCTCCAAGGTGACGGGGATTGTTCATGTGTTCACTGACTTTATTGGAGTACTGCTCCCACAGGGCGCCGCCGATCAGATCATTTTTAGCCATCTGTTTCATACCTCCTGATTCAAACCCGGGAAGAAGTGGATATTGAACGCAGCCTGTTTACTGCCTTGTCTATAGCTACTATGCTTCTATCGATGTCTTCTTCGGTCGTAAAACGGGACAGACTGAACCGGATACCTGTATGGGCAAGGTCTTTATCTATACCGATAGCCACGAAAGTGGGGTTCGGCTCGAGGGATTCAGAAGCACAGGCGCTTCCCGTTGAGGCGGCGATTCCCTGCCTGTTCAGGTCCCAGATCATAGCCTCGCCTTCGACTCCTTCGAAGCTTGCCAGAATAGTGTTGGGCGTTCTCGAGCTGCGTTCTCCTACGACCTGTGTATGGGGAATCGCTAATATGGCGTCTTCCAGTTTGTCCCTCAGCCTTCGAACCGTTTTCTTCTCAAAATCCAGATTATTGACGGCAAGCTCCATGGCTAAACCCATACCGACGAGTCCTGCCACGTTCACAGTTCCCGCCCTTTTATCCGCCATCTGCTCGCCGCCGTGAAGGAGAGGCATGAGATCGACACCGTCCTTGATGTAAAGCCCGCCTACACCTTTGGGGCCGTGAAACTTATGGGCGCTGAAGGTGAGGAAATCCACCGGGACTTTCTTGATGTCCACCTTTATTTTGCCGATCGCCTGGGCGGCATCGGTATGAAACAGCACACCCTTTTCCCGACAGGCTTCGGAGAGCTCTTTTATAGGATTAATCAACCCGGTTTCATTATTCGCCCACATGATGGAGACGAACGCCGTTTTATCAGGATCGAGAAAATTCATAAGTATTTCCGGAGTGACAATACCGTTATTATCTACAGGCAGATACGTAACATCCACTCCGAGCTTTTCCAGCATTGCCGCCGTGTTTACAACGCTGGGGTGTTCAACCTGTGTTGTGATAATATGGTTTTTAGCGCCCCGGGCTAATAGGCCGAAGTAGATGCCTTTAAGAACCGTATTGTTTCCTTCCGTGGCGCAGCTGTTGATTATAATATTGTCTTCATCCGACGCGCTTATCCCCCTGTAGAGCCTGTCCATGGCCAGTCTCATATAAGGATGAACCTCTGTGCCGAAGTTGTGGAGGGCATTTGGATTACCGTACATTCGGCAGTGGAACGGCGCCATCGCGTCCTTGACAAGGGGATCGACTATTGTGGTGGCGTTATTGTCTAAATATATCCTGTCCATTTCAGTAATATAAAGATACTAAATTTTTATTGCAATTGCTATGCAGTGCTCAGGATACGGACTTATAGAGTCGGAGGCTGCGGATGGTAAAAGCGAATTACAGGATGTTTATAAGCGTCTTCCCGGCTTATGCATGGAAAAATGCCGATCTTCCTGACCGTTTTCCGGCAGCTCATCGTGTGTGTTCCGATGGGTAAAACGAGCCAGCCAGGTTGTGTCAAGGCTGAGTATCAAACCTACAGTTGCCCCCAGAATAATCAGTCCGACGATGATCGAGAAGATAATGGAGAAGATCTCGATAAAAGAGAATAATTCCCGGAGCAGCTCGTGATTGGCGCCGGAAAGGGATAACAGGGCAAGGTTGAAAATGAGAAAGAATATCCAGAAGAGGGTTTTTTTAAGCCTTTTACGTTGTTCTATCGTTTTGATGCCGCTCATCACGCGGCATGTAAAATCAATTTTTTCAAGAAAGGAGAGAATTTCTTCACTTTTTTCTCCCGGAAACTCGATCCCCTTGAGTGTATCGTCTAATGTAACAACTTGTTTTTTTCTGTTATCCACCGATAAACTCCTCGCTATCGCTCAATGGCTCGCGCCAGCTTCCTCTTAATTATAATTTTTGCTCTGTGAATATGGGATTTAACCGTATTGACCGGTATATTCATTGATGCGGCAATCTGTTTATATGTAAGGCCGTCGTAATAATGCATTTTAATGACTACGTTATATACATCGGGCAGATCGCTTAAGATCCTGTTGATGTTTTTTTTCTCCTCCTCACGTACTACATGCTCTTCCGGTGAAGTATCGCCGTCTTTAAGTAAAGTTTCTTCAAGCTTTACAGTGCTGAGCCGCCTCCTCTTTATATGGTACTGATTGACAGCCAGATTGAAAGCCAGGCGGTACAGCCAGGCAGAGAATGGGGAGGCGCCTCTAAATGTACCCAGCTTCTCATAAGCCCTCACAAATACCTCCTGCGTGAAATCTTCCGCATTTTCGGGTCTATGGAAAAATTTCAAACCAAGGAAATAAATCCGTGCCTTATGCCTGTCAACAATCCCCCGGTAGGCTTCCCTGTCGCCTGCCAATATCCGCCGTACCAGGGTTTTATCTATATCTTCGCTCAAAAAATTTAAGTTTTTTTGATCCGTATAATGATGATATAGGTAATTATGCCCATGCCGGCCGTTAACGGTATTATACCACCGAGAAGGGCATTGCTAAGCCCGGTTTGTATAATAAAGAAGACTGTAAGGCCGATACCGATAAAGAGCGATAGGAGTCCTATCAAGAGCAGTTTTTCGTTGAATTTCGCCGGAGGAAGCTCACCTCCCTTCTCGATTATCAGCATTCGCTTTTGATGCTCCCATTTTAAATAGAAAAAGGCTAATATGCCAAAAACTATAATGGCTATCATGGGAAGCGTAGATATCAAGACCTGGGCGCCCGGTACCATCCCTCTGGAAGTTTCCTGCGCCGTTCGCGCAGATAAAGAGAGGGTTCCTTGAAGCAAAAGCATCTCGGTCCTCCTTGCTTTTCATTGATTGTGACAGGCGACAGCTCAAAAGAGTTGCATTTTTTCACAATAAAAGATTATTAGCTGTATACTACATTACCCTGAAAAATGCAACCTTGCTGCTGCTATTATATGGGTCAAAAGTTATGTTGCAGCAAGCTTTCATGTTGTTGACCGGCTGGTACCAGACCGAATATAAAGAGTAAAGAGGAGAAAGAAGAATTGGATATGATAACAGGTCAGTTCAGTGATGCATTTCTTCCCGTCATGGATGGCGTATCGATCACGGTATATAATTACGCCTTATGGCTGAATAAGATAATAGGTCCCAGTTATGTGGTGACTCATGGATTCCCCAAGTACGATGAACAGGATGATGTACCGGTTCTCAGGTACATCTCGATACCTGTGCCTGGTAAGCCCCCATACCGGCTGGGGCTTCCCCATCTTGGATTATCTGTTCAGCAGCAGCTGAGAAAGCTCGATTTCGATCTGCTCCATGCTCATTCACCCTTTACACTGGGCAGGTTGGCTCTGAGAATGGCTCGAAGGAGAGACATACCTGTTGTGGCTACTTTTCACAGCAAGTTCCGTGACGACTTCGAAACTAGCATCCCCTTTCCTTCGGTAATCGATTGGGGAATCAACTGGATTGTGGATTTTTTCGACAAAGCGGACGAAGTCTGGGTCCCTAACGGCATGACAGGAGAAACGCTTAAAGCATACGGTTACCGGGGAAAATACGAAATCGTACAGAACGGAATCGACCTGAATGGTTCCGCGGCAGGGGATAGTTTACGGAAGGAGGGGCAGAACATCCTGGGTGTAGGGGAAGAAGACTTTGTCTTTCTCTTTGTAGGTCAGCATACCCTGGTGAAAAATGTGGACTTTCTCATC
>CBDUZM010000087.1:0-9287 GCA_965371685.1 uncultured Spirochaetaceae bacterium
ACAGCCAAAAGGGCGACACCCATATCTGCAAAAACGGCTTCCCACATCGTGGCAATACCGGCTATTCCCATTATCACGAATACGGTTTTTATCAGAAATGCCATTACGATGTTCTGCCAAACGACCCTGTGAGTCTTTCTGGCCACCTTTATCGCTTCGGCTACCTTTTCAGGTGAATCGGTCATTAAAACCACATCGGCAATATCAATCGCTGCATCCGAGCCGGACTTGCCCATGGCAATCCCTACGTCCGCCTGAGCAATCACAGGCGCATCATTTATCCCATCCCCCACAAAGGCAATTCGACCATTCTCATCCCTTCCCTTGATCAACTGATCGATAGCCAGGACTTTCTCTTCCGGCAGCAATTCTGCCTGAAAAGAGTCAAGGCCAACTTTTCGAGCCACAACCCGAGCTGCCGCCTCGTTATCTCCGGTCAACATAAGGATTTTTTTTACCCCCAGTTCTCTTAAGGAAGAAATCGCATTCTCAGCACCATCCTTGATCTGGTCGCCGATTATCAGGTATCCGGCATAACGGTCATCGACGGCGATATGAACGACTGTCCCTTCAGCATTACACACATCTTTCTCATGCTCGATTTTCTCGACATGAAGTAATCGATCGTTGCCTGCCAAAAGAGATCTTCCATTGACCTTCGCCTTTATTCCCTGCCCGGCTATCTCCTCGTATTCATCAACGGAGGGCAAATCATCCGCTCCGTAGGCCTCCAAAATAGATTGGGCAATCGGATGATTCGAGTGTGACTCTGCCTCGGCGGCAAAATAGAGAAGCTGCTTTTTTGAAAATCCATTCTTCGGCACAACGTCCGTCACCCTGAAGATTCCTTTAGTAAGGGTTCCCGTTTTGTCAAAGACAACCGTTTTCACCTTGTTGAGTACATCGAGGTAGTTGGAACCTTTCACCAGGATGCCTCTCCTGGAAGCCCCTCCGATTCCGCCAAAGTAGCCCAGGGGAATACTTACCACCAGGGCACAGGGACAGGATATAACCAGGAGAATCAGGGCTCGATAGAGCCAATCGGAAAAGGTTGCACCTGTCAGCAGCAGCGGCGGGAAGACAGCAACAGCTGTGGCGATACCGACAACGATTGGAGTGTAGTACCTTGCGAACCTGGTGATAAATTTCTCTGTTTTTGCCTTTTTCCCTAATGCATTCTGTACCAGATCCAAAATGTGAGCTATCGAGGATTCGCTGAAGAGCCTTGTAACACGAACGGTCAGAACCTTCGCCTTGTTTATCGTACCGGCAAACACGGAATCACCGACATTTACCATCCTGGGGACCGATTCTCCGGTCAAAGCGGAGGTGTCGACCTGCGAGTCTCCCTCGACGATCACTCCGTCGACAGGAACTTTCTCGCCGGGTTTCACGACTACCTCATCATCAACATTCAACTCCTCCGGAGATACTCTCTTCAGGGCGCCCCCGGATTTCAGATTCGCATAATTGGGATTGGTTTCCAGGAGGGCTCTTATTGACCTTCGTGAATGATTTATCGAAAGATCCTGGAAAAACTCTCCCACTTTGAAAAAGATCATCACTCCTGCTGCTTCCGGCAGTTGATGGATCGCTACGGCGCCTAAGGTCGCAAGGCTCATGAGAAAATTTTCATCAAAAAATTTTCCCCGAAGGATGTTTCTCCCGGCATTGTACAAAACCTTCCAGCCGCTAAGCAGGAAAGCAGAAAGAAACACCGCATATTCGGCGACAGAAAAAGGTGTATTATGCAGCTCTGCTTCAAAGATAACGCCGATGAGAAATAAAACTGCTGATATGCCGATAACCGACAGCTCCCTCCTTATTCTGAATCCTTCATCTTCATGGATAGACACTGAATGCACGGGCTCGGGCCTTCTCAAACTCGCTTCAATATTTACTGCACATCCGGGGCAATCCATATTTTTGATGTTGTATCGTCTCATGTATGTATCCTATTGAAGCTCCGGCCGGCGTTCATGCAGATGGGTGAAGCCCTGCTGGAAGATAGTGTCAATGTGCTCATCCTTCAGGGAGTAGTAGATGACTTTTCCGTCCCTCCTGTATTTCACTAATCGTGTTTGTTTCAGCACTCTCAGCTGGTGGGAGACCGCCGATTGATTCATATTGAGCAGAACCGATAGATCGCAGACGCACATCTCTGAGGAAATCAAGGCACTGAGAATCTTTATCCTTGTGGAGTCGCCGAAGACTTTGAAGAAATCCGCCAGCTCATACAAGAGCTCATCCGAAGGCATTTTCTTTTTAACAGAGTTCACAACCTTCTCATGAACCGTGTGTGATTTGCAGCTTATATTGCTATTCATTAGTATCTCCTGATATGAATATATGAGCATATATACATATATAATATATCTTTATACCTCACCACGGTCAATAAAATTATTCCGCACATCCGCACAGCTTTTGCAATATCCTTCAATTGTGTTACACTTCATATCGGTCCAGGAGGAGGATGCTTGTGAGTAAGGTTCTTAACGACAATAAAGAAATCCGGCAAGAGAAGCTCAAAGAGATTGTAAGAGATCTACATGAAGGAAGTAATATCAAAACGGTGAAGAGGAGATTTGCCGAGTTGATCAGGAATGTAAGCCCGCAGGAGATCGCGGATATGGAGCAGGCACTGATTGCCGGGGGAGTGCCGGTTGAGCAGGTGCAGAAGGTATGTGATGTCCACGTTCAGGTTTTCGAAGAAACCCTGGAGCGGCATAAGAAAACAAAGAGCATGCCCGGTCATCCTGTTCATACGTACAGGGAGGAGAACAAGGTTGCCAGGCGGATTAGCAAAAGACTTCAAAAGCTTATGCGGAGTGTGCCCAGAGGAAAGGAAATAGAGGAATTTGAGAAGGAACTGGAACAGCTTAAAAAGATCGAGATTCATTATCAGCGAAAGGAAAATCAACTCTTTCCCTACCTGGAAAGCGTTGACTTTACCGGTCCTTCAAAGGTGATGTGGGGGAAACATGATGAAATTCGGGTTCAGCTTCGCGATTTTGAGTCCGCATATCGGGCAAATAATTGGGAACGTTTCAAAGCTGCCGGCCCGGCTGTTTTGCGGGCTGTCAGAAGGATGATTTTCATGGAGGAGAAGATCCTTTTTCCCGTAGCCTTAAAGAAGCTTTCCGATGAGCAGTGGGCGGAAATACGCAAAGGCGAAGCCGAAATCGGATACGCCTGGATTCAACCGGGCAACCTCTGGGATCCTTCTGTGCTGATTGAAAGGAAACAAACAGATGAATCAGGCGTACAAAGCACTGCCGGTCAGGAAATCCGGCAGACTGATATAGCCCTCGATGTTGGTAATTTAAGCGGAGAGCAGATCAATCTTCTGTTGAAAAATCTTCCTTTGGATATTTCCTACGTGGATGAACATGACAAAGTACGGTATTACTCTCGGGGGAAGGAACGAATTTTCCCAAGAAGCCCTGCGGTGATCGGCCGGGCTGTACAGAACTGCCACCCGCCGAAGAGCGTGCACATTGTTGAAAAAATTTTAGAGAGCTTCAAGAAAAAGGAAAAGGATGCAGCTGAGTTCTGGCTGACGTTGAATGACCGATTTATCCACATCCGGTATTTTCCACTTTACGACGAAAAAGGAACGTATCGGGGTGTGATTGAAGTGAGTCAGGATGTCACTGAGATCCGGGCATTAAAAGGAGAGAAACGGCTTCTCGACCTGTAGGAGTTTGGAGCAGTATATTTGCCTATCGGGTGGCGCCTGTTTCAACCGCGGGCGGAGTCCGGAAGAGAGGAGGAAGGACGCGTAAGGCACTATGGGCATCTACGAATCTATTAGTACATACTATGATTACATTTTCCCAGCCTATCCTGAAACGATCCGCTTTCTCGATAAAAGATCCAAACCTCGAGGACGGATCCTGGATATTGCCTGCGGTACAGGCAGTCATGCTCTGGGTTTGACCCGGCTGGGTCATCGGGTGACCGGCATAGATTTGAATCGAGCCATGATCGCCCGGGCCGGGGAGAAATGCGACAATCCGGACGCAGAGTTTCTAGTTGGCGATATGCTGCGGCTTAAGGAACTCTTTTCCGACCCTGAATGCTTCGATCTTGTCTACTGCATTGGCAACTCCCTGGTTCACCTGGATAATGAAGAACAGATCGGCCGGGTACTCAAGGACAGCTTCGATCTGCTGGCGCCCATGGGACAGATGGTGGTACAGATCGTAAATTTCGATAGGATCCTGCATGACCGGGTGGTTGAGCTGCCTCCGATACGGTCTGAGGGTAAAAACCTGTTATTCAATCGTGTTTATGATTATGAGCCAGGCGCCGGGAAGGTGTTGTTCAAGACCGAGTTGATTGTACAGGAACAGGGGAAAGAGAAGAGAATAGAGGACAGCACACCCCTGCGGATATTGATGAGTAGTAGGCTGGAAGAACTTACAGCCCGGGCCGGGTTTCGGGAGACGGCTTTGTACGGGAGCTTTAGGGAGGAATCCTACAGCCTGCAGGCTTTCCCCACGATTCTTTCAGCACGGAAGGTCTGAGAGCTGTGCATGGAAGTTATTTTTAATTGGATTTGACAAATTTACGATTGAATCGTAAATTAACTATATGATCAAGCGTTTACTTCAGATGTATCTGCAAAGAGATGCAGGCTACTATCCTGTCGTAACCCTGACTGGTCCACGACAATCGGGTAAAACCACTCTTGTTCGGACTGCCTGGAGGAGACTGAACCCAGGCTCTTTGCTCGAGATGATCCGCGAGGTTTCCTTTCCCGTTACGCGGGCCCCGTGATAATCGACGAAGCCCAACGTGTTCCCGATATTTTTTCCTACATCCAAACGGCTGTCGATAAAGAAGACATCCCCGGTCGATTCGTACTGGCTGGTTCGCACAATTTCCTGCTAAAGAAGGAAGTTTCGCAGACTCTTGCGGGGCGATGCGGCGTCCAGCACCTTCTCCCGTTATCCCGAGCCGAGCTGGAGGGACAAAGCCAAATAGAGCCTGCCGACCCCCGCAAGCTCTTCAGTAATCGAGCGACAACACTCGAGCTGTGGGAAACCCTACGAACCGGCTTCTATCCGCGCATCCACGATCGAAGAATACCTCCCGAGGTCTGGCTGCCGGATTACGTACAGACGTATCTCAATAGGGATGTACGGAGTCTGGTCAATATCGGGGATTTGGAAACATTCGAACGCTTCCTGATGCTCGCTGCCGGTCGTGTTGGTCAGCTATTAAACTACTCGGCTCTGGCAGATGATTGCGGGATATCTGTGGATACAGCCAGGCGATGGATCTCGGTGCTGAAAACAAGCTTCATTATTCTACTGCTCAGGCCGCACCACCGGAATTTCAACAAGCGGATGATTAAGAGTCCTAAGCTATACTTCTACGACACCGGTCTGGCTTGCCACCTGCTTGGGATACGGAGTCCTGAGCAGCTCATGACGTATCCCCTTCGCGGTCCACTCTTCGAGAACTATATTATTAGTGAGGTGGTTAAGGCATATATACATCACCGACGAATCCCTCCGGTTTACTTTTGGCGTGACCAATCGGGACACGAGGTTGATCTTCTCATTGAGGAGGATGGGGAGCTCTACCCTATGGAGATCAAGTCCGGAGAGACTGTCTCCCGAAACATGCTGGAGTCGCTCTTATGGTGGTGTCGTCAGGCCGGCAGACCGCCGGCTTCTGCAACGCTCGTGTACGGGGGGACCGATGCTCACAAGCGGAACGATATAAATGTACGTCCGTGTTATGCGGTGTGAGGAAGGATGAAAGGGATAAAATTTGGCTGGCAAAAAATGGTACCATTGAATGACCGCATGATTCCGGAATTAACCGAAGAGTCAAAATTCTACGGGGGGCCAATTCCGCCCTGGGCAAAAGTAGACTTGCCTGCCTGGGTTGAACCCTATGTCAAAAAATTATTTGTGGAAGATGTAGCCGGTATTGATCGTTATCACGCCTATTCTAGTGTTCCGTATTGTGAAGAAACCGCGAAATACCTGTACGAACAATATACACCAACAATCCTGGATTATAAAAAAGGAACTCTGCCCGCCTATGAAAAGTTGGTGCAAAAACATGTTTCAAGTCTGAAAAGTGACAGGGAAAATGCAGTACATCTGTTATCACAGGTATTGCCTATTGTAGCCAAACATCCAACAATTCCACCTTGTGGAGGTTTTATTCCCGGCGATCGCGCTTTAACAGATGAAGAACTTTTAGCTAGTGGGAATGCCTGGTGTAATGAGCAATCACGTGTGTTTGTTCGACTATGTCAGGTCGCGGGGATACCTGCACGGATGATATTTTTAAATTATTCAGAAAGGTCTGCACAGGAATCGGGTTTACCATCACATGTTATTTCGGAATTTTATGCAGAGGGCAGATGGTCATTGGCCGATCCAACCTTTTCTGTTTTATTCCCGCATCCGGATGGTCATCTGATGTCTGCTGCCGAATGTCATGATGGGGGGAAAGGTCAGACACTTGCTCAACAGCATTATGAAAAACGGCTAAGGGAAATAAATAAATCAGAAGATAAAGATTTTGGATGTGATCCTGTAAATAATCGAATGTCACTTCAAAAACTCATTCACGTAGTTTTTTATCAGTTAGATCGTTTTCAAGTTATGAATTATCCTTTGCCGAACTAACATGATGAATGCGGTACCTCACGCCATTGGCCCAGGTTTCATTCTGCTGGATCTTTACAGAAATAAACAACTGTTATAGAATGCAACACCTGTTAATATCGGTCAGGGGTGGAGCACTTTTTTTGAAAAATTCGTTCTTCAGAGCAATCCTTCCTTACTTCAAGCAGGTCGCGGGTCTTCTGACAGTCGGGTCTGTGGGCGGGCTGGTAATGAACACTGCGGTAGTCTTCCCGGCGGTTTTTCTTGGTCGCTTGATCGATACTGCCATGGCATGGGGTAAAGGCCAGGCCACGGGGCGTCAGGTGCTGATAGGGGGAGCGGCGTACGCCGGTGTGGTGGCTCTGTATCAGGGCGCAAGACTGATTAAACGCTGGGGGATGAGGATGGCAAATCAGCGTATCCTGGCCAGCATACGAGCCAACGCTTTAAGAGGCGTCCTGCATTGGCCGGCGGAGAGGCTTTGGAAAATTCCGATTGGTGATTTAATGGCCAGAATCTTCGGTGATGCCCAGGTCGTAATACAAGGCACAAAGGAGATGACCACAGAGATGTGGGATACAGTGGTCTTTTCCATTTCCCTCATCGTTGGGATGATTGTTTACGACCCGTCCCTGACACTTCTCGCACTGATTCCGGTACCGCTGGGTATGCTTCTGGCCAAGGCTGTCGGACGTCTCGTCAGCACGCGCGTAACAGCCATGCGGGAAGCCGGCGCCGCGGTTACGGCTTTTCTCCAGGAACATCTGACCGGCCATCGTGTGATTCGGATTTTCGGCCGCATCGAGGCAGCTGCCAATCGATTGGCTGCTCTTTCGCATCGCCTTGCCAGGGCTAACCTCGCCGCGATACGGCTCCGAAGCGGTCTCCAACCGGTATATGCATTTCTTATGACCATGGGCGTGGTGTTCGTAATATGGATCGGGGGGGGTAAGGTTGCGACAGGCGCCATAACCCTGGGAGCATTTATCACCTATCTGGAGCTGTACACGCGCTTTGTGGGTAGAGGGCATCGTGTGCCCCAATTGTTCAATTCTATTCAAAGCGCCGTTGCCGCATACGGACGGTTGGAACCTCTGTTGACTGAAAAGTTTGCGAGCCCCCCAAGTTTCTTATCGACATTGCGGCCGTACGACGTTCCCGGAATCAGGAAGAACTCCACGAAAGCATCAGGGAGGCAGCCCGGTCCATATTCCATCTCGGTGCAGAATTTGTCTTTCCGGTATCCGGGATCCGACGCCACTGTGCTCCGCAGCATCAGTCTGGATATCCCTGCCGGTTCGCTGGTGGCTGTGACCGGACCTGTAGGGTCAGGGAAGAGCTCTCTTGCCCGGGTTCTTCTTGGCCTCTATCCCGCCGAATCGGGACAGGTTTCGCTGGATGGAGAACCCTTGGGAGAGCTCTCCGGGGAGGATCGAGCATCCCGCATCGGTTATCTGCCCCAGAACCCATTCCTTTTCTCCGGCACCATAATGGAAAATGTCCTCTTAAGTGCTTCCCCTGCTGAGACCCCGCTGATCAGGGGATCTCTTCCTCATTGGATCCATCTCTCCGCACTGGAGGAAGACATACGGGATTTCGCCGATGGTTTCGATACATTGATCGGAGAGCAGGGAATAAGGGTATCCGGAGGTCAGAGACAACGCATTGCATTAGCCCGGGCGCTGGCTGTTCGTCCGGGGGTGTTGGTGTTGGACGATCCGTTTTCCTCAGTGGATGTCGATACAGAAGCACAGATAATAATGGGCTTGAAAGAAGCCTTCGGTCCGGAAGCTCCGTTTCAAGACCGGGCTACGATTGTGTTCTTTTCTCACCGTTTGGCCGCGTTTCCTCTTGCAGACATGGTGGTGGTGCTCAAAGAAGGGTGTATTGAGGAAAAAGGACATCATGCAGATCTGGCTGCATCAGGCGGATTGTATTCACGTATTTTTCGAGACCAGCAGTCTATTGAAAGGCGACGAGACACAACGGAGAGATTCGATGGGTAGTAAAAACAAGGGGAAGAGACTAAAATCCGGCGCCTGGCGGGAGATCGGGTCCCTCCTTCGGCCGTGGCGCGGAACGATAGCTCTCATTGCTTTTATTGTTTTACTTGCGGAGGCTCTCGGTGTGCTGCCCAGTTTGCTGTTAAAACGGATTGTAGATGTCTACCTCATACCCGGGACTAAAGAAGGGCTTCTGCTGATAGCTATATTTTTTCTAAGTGCCACAGCAGCGTCAGGAGTGATGCATTTTTTCGTGACCTATCTTACCGCTTTTGTAGCACAATACGCGCTGCGGGATCTTCGGGTGAAACTATTCAACCATCTTCAGCGATTGCCCATGGGCTATTATGACAGCACGCCTATCGGAGAAATCATAAGCCGGTGTACAGCTGACATAGAAACAGTGGATACTTTGTTTACATCCGGTGTCGCCAATCTGATTGCCCGTTTGGCTCAGCTGATTGCTGCTGCTGCGGTTATGATCGGGCTCAGCACAAGGCTCTCACTGGTTTCTCTCGTGCTTTTACCCCCACTGATTGTGATCACCAGGTTTTTCCAGGTACATATTCGCGATGCGGAGAGAGAGGCGCGGCGCTATAGGACGGATGAACGCGTATATGCATGAGCCCCTCCGTGGTGTCGAAGT
>CBDUZM010000088.1:0-9247 GCA_965371685.1 uncultured Spirochaetaceae bacterium
CTGCAGGCTCCTGAATATGAAGCTGGGATCGATATATTAAAGGGTTGTTGAAATGCAAGGGCAAAAGAGATTATTAAATTATACTGGAGCTGAATTATACTGGAGCTGAATCCGCCTGCTTTGAAACCATTATACTGCTGCATTTTTCAGCACCCTATTGTTCTGGTGGCTTTACTTTTAACCCTGTAAATGCTATATTTTTTATAATAATCAATTACAGGCGATATCAATGGAACGAAAATACTCGGCAGAAAATATCCAGGTTCTCGAAGGATTGGAGCATGTAAGAAAACGGCCAAGTATGTACATAGGCAGTACCGGGCCGGATGGTCTACACCATCTGGTGTACGAGGTGGTGGACAACAGTATAGACGAAGCCCTGGTGGGTTATTGTTCACATATATCGGTAACACTGGAAAAAGGGAATATTGTTACAGTCGAAGACAACGGAAGAGGCATCCCTGTGGACATGCACCCTACAGAAAATGTGAGCGCCCTTGAAGTTGTAATGACCCGTCTTCACGCCGGCGGTAAATTTGATAAGAGGAGCTATAAAGTATCAGGCGGTCTTCACGGTGTCGGTGTGTCGGTGGTGAATGCGCTTTCCTTGTGGTGTGAGGTTCACGTTCATCAGGAAGGAAAAATTTATTATCAGAAATACGCCAGGGGCGTTCCTGAAAAACCTATGGAGGTAATAGGAAAGACAACAGATAAACGAGGCACTATCACTCGTTTTGAGGCAGATTCCGGTGTGTTCGAAGACAGGGACTACAGCTTCGATCTATTGTCAAACCGTCTACGGGAGCTTGCCTTTCTTAATAAGGGAATCAGCATATCAATTACCGATGCAAGAATTCCTAAACCTAAAAATCATCAATTTGAATTTGACGGCGGTTTAAAATCTTTTATTGAATTTCTAAACCGCAATAAGAAGCCCATTCAGAGAGAACCAATATGTTTTGAGGGAGTAAAGGATGACGTGGTTGTCGAAGTGTCTATGGAATACAACGATGGTTATAATGAAACTATTTTCAGCTTCGTTAATAACATAAACACCAGAGAGGGCGGAACGCATCTTTCAGGATTTAAAGCAGCCTTGACCCGTACGTTTAATGATTTTCTTAAAAGGTCGAAGATGGCAAAGAAGCTGGATGTAGCACTCAGCGGGGAAGATGCAAGGGAAGGATTGACAGCCGTCATCTCTGTTAAAGTTCTGGAACCTCAATTTGAAGGGCAGACGAAATCCAGACTTGGAAACAGCGAAGTCCGCGGTATAGTTGAATCCCTGGTAAATGAAAAGCTGACGGATTATTTTGAGGATAACCCTGGTGTTGTTGATAAAATACTTGAAAAGTCTGTTATGGCAGCCAGGGCAAGAGAAGCAGCCAGAAATGCGAGGGAACTAACCAGGCGAAAGAGCTTCCTCGAAAGCACCGGCCTTCCAGGTAAACTGGCGGATTGTTCAGAAAAAGACCCTGCAAAGTGTGAATTGTACATTGTTGAGGGAGATTCCGCCGGGGGAAGCGCCAAACAGGGAAGAGACAGTCATTTTCAAGCGATCTTACCGCTGTGGGGCAAGATGATGAATGTAGAGAAGACCAGGATAGACAAAGTGCTATCCAATGAAAAGCTTCAGCCTATTATTACTTCTCTTGGAACAAGCGCCGGAAGCAGCTTCGATATTGAAAAGCTGAGATATCATAAAGTAATAATAATGGCAGATGCCGATGTGGATGGTTCTCATATCCGTACGCTTCTACTGACCTTTTTTTTCCGATACATGACAGAGCTAGTCGAGAAGGGTTATGTTTATATCGCAATGCCGCCTCTTTACAAAGTTTCTCAGGGAAAAAATGCGAAATACGCTTACGATGACGCTGAGAAAGACAGAATTGTAAAATATTTTAATGGTAAAGGGGTCAGCATACAGAGGTATAAAGGGTTGGGTGAAATGAACAAGAATCAGCTGTGGGAGACAACCATGGATCCTGAGGATAGGAACATTATTCAAATCACTCTGGAAGATGCTGTGGAAGCGGAAGTAATCTTCACTACCCTTATGGGAGAGGATGTAGAGCCCCGCAGGAAATTTATTGAGGATAATGCGCTGTCAGTAGCCAATCTGGATGTCTGACTTTAAATCAAGAGAAGTCAACAACCGCCTGTTAAACAGACGGTTTGCGGGCAGCGCCCCCAAAGGGCACGGTCCGATGATAGCAGGAACGTTTGAAGGTACTGCTGAAGCCGCGGAGGAGCGGAAAAAACAATTAAAGGCATAGTCTTCCTTTACCCGCCTGTAAAGCAGGCGGATTCAGCTCTATTGAATTTTACCAACAGGAGCAGAGAGTGAATCAAGTAAAAGGCAAAGTGTTTCGTATTGCTATAGAGGATGAGCTGAAAGAATCTTACATGAATTACGCCATGTCGGTTATAGTGAGCCGGGCACTCCCCGATGTAAGGGACGGTATGAAACCGGTTCATCGGCGTATTCTTTATGCAATGGGTGAGATGGGGCTGCGTTCTGACAGGGCTTACGTCAAGTCAGGAAGAATTGTCGGGGATGTACTTGGTAAGTACCACCCTCACGGGGATCAATCCATTTACGACGCCCTCGTTCGTCTCGCCCAGGATTTTTCTCTTCGTTATCCTGCCGTTGATGGACAGGGCAATTACGGTTCTCTGGATGGCGATCCCCCTGCTGCAATGAGATATACAGAGGCCAGGCTGGAAAAATTTGCCGAGGAGATGCTTAAAGATATAAAAAAAGAAACCGTTGACTTTGGACCTAATTACGATGACAGTCTGGAAGAACCTCTTGTGCTGCCCGCAGCAGTTCCATTTCTGATGGTCAATGGCGCCAGCGGCATTGCCGTAGGTATGGCAACAAATCTTCCCCCTCACAATCTTAAAGAAGTCTCTGATGCTGTCACGGCCCTGATAGATAATACCGAGCTCAGTATGAGCGAATTAATGAAATATGTTAAAGGTCCTGACTTTCCTACAGGAGGGATAATCCACGGCAGACAGGGAATAGTCGATGCATGCACGACAGGTAGAGGAAAAATTTTCGTCAGGGCTAAATTTACCCTGGATTTAACAAATAGCGGCAAAGACGTCATTATTATCAACGAATTACCCTATCAGGTTAATAAGGCGAACCTCGTTGCGAAGATAGCGGACCTCGTTAGAGCAAAGAAGATAAACGGGATATCGGACCTTCGGGATGAATCAGGAAGAGATGAGTTGGTGCGTATTGTTATCGAGCTGAAGAGGGGTATCAACCCCCGAGTCGTTCTTAACCAGCTCTTTTCGCACACTTCACTGCAGAGTAATTTTAATGTCAACAACCTGGCTCTGGTTCATGGGAAGCCGCAGCTGCTCGATATCAGGCAGATGCTTGCCTATTTCATCGACCACAGGAAAGAGGTGGTAACAAGACGCAGCCAGTTTGAATTACGCAAAGCGGAAGAAAGGGCTCACATACTCAAAGGATTAAAAGTTGCTCTTGAAAATATTGATGAAGTGGTGAGTATAATCAAAAAATCTCAAGATCCGGGAACGGCCAAAAAAAACCTGAGCAAGCGATTCACGCTGTCGGAGAAACAGGCTCAAGCTATCTTAGATATGAGGTTACAGAGACTGACCAGCCTGGAAACAAAAAAGATAATAGAAGAGCTGAAAGAGGTGCTCGCCTGTATCGCCCATTTAAAGGACCTTCTGTCAGATGAGAAAAAAATCCTTGGAGTGGTAAAAGAAGAGACCCGGGCAGTTTCCGAGAAATACGGAGACGAAAGACGAACTGAAATTGTGGATGAAGAAATTGAGGCATTCGACATAGAGGATTTGATTATAAAAGAAGATATGGTGATTCTGGTATCCCACAGAGGGTTTATAAAGAGAATCGCTATTTCAGCTTATAGAATGCAGAACCGTGGTGGACGTGGAGCGACTTCCGCAAATGTAAGGGAAGACGATTTTCTAGAGCAGGTCTTTATCGCTACCACTCATGAACACCTTTTGTTTATAACAAACGAAGGTAAGGCTTACTGGCTGAAGGTTCATGAAATACCGGTGGGCTCCAGGGTATCTCGAGGACAAAGCATAAAAGCTCTTTTGAACATTTCAAACGATGAAGAGATATCGACGGTTCTCTCTTTTAAGGAATTTTCCGAGAAAAACTATGTGCTCATGGCAACTTCCCGTGGTGTAGTAAAGAAAGTCACTACCTCTGCCTTTGCCCATGCCAAGACGAGAGGGGTGATAGCCGTTAAGCTTGATTCAGGCGATAAACTTGTGACTGCCAAGCTCACTGAGGGAGATGAAGAAATTATCCTGGTTACCAGAAAAGGCTATGCTTTAAGGTTTCATGAAAACTCCATCCGTTCCACCGGCAGGGCGACGAGGGGGGTTCGGGGTATCAGACTGAGGAGAGACGATGAGCTTTCCGGCGCCATGACTCTGAGAGAAGGTGAAGGAATGCTGCTTGTAACGGAGCGCGGATTGGGAAAGCGGGTTGCTTTTGATAGTTTACTTTCCCACAGCAGGGCAACAGGAGGACAGAGATGCTATGGCGTGTCTGAGAAAACGGGAGAGCTGGTAGGAGTGATGTCGGTTAGCAGGGAGGACGACCTGATTTGTATTACTTCGCAGGGAAATCTATTGAAAATCAAGGTAAAGGATATTCCTGTGCAGGGAAAGACCGCCATGGGGGTCAGGGTTGTGAATATTAAAAAACCCGACACCGTTGTGGACATAGCTAAAAATGCCAAAGAAGAACAGGAAAGCGAGGAAGGCTGAACAATGTTTCACGTGAAACATTTCTCAGGGTCTGGAAGTATTATACTCCCTCTACTTTTTTTACGTCGGGAATTACCTTTTTCAAGTGTTTCTCGATTCCCTGGCTCAGTGTAATCTTGGCCATTGGACAGCCACCGCAGGCGCCTTTGAGACGAACTTTGACGGTACCATCTTCAGTCACGTCTACTAACTCAACATCGCCACCGTCCGCCTGAAGGGAAGGCCTTACGTCATTTAAGGCGGCTTGAACTTTCTCTTTAAGCATCTGTTACTCCTCAAAAACAATATAATGCATTGTATGCACGATGGCCAATGATTTTATGCTGACCCTCGTGATTTCAGAAATTCTCAGATTGCACCATTTAAATCATTAGGCTTCCACTATGCTTAAAAGTATGCAATTAATGGCTACTGTGGTTTTTGTCCTATTTTCTTTTAAGAAGATATCGGATATTATTGGAAAATATCATATTTTATTAGGTTGTTATAGATAATGGCAAAGGTAATTGTATTCGCAAATCAGAAAGGCGGAGTCGGTAAAACAACAACGGCTGTGAATTTGGGAGCGTATCTTGCACAGAAAGGTAAAACAGTATTACTTGTGGATTTTGATCCCCAGGCAAATTTATCCAGCAGCGTAGGCGCAAACACCGAAAAACCCGGAGTATACGAGTTGATAACAGGCCAGGAGAATTTTAATAATACCGTACAGGATACTACGGTAACTAACCTGAAGATAATACCTTCGAGTATTAATCTCACCGGAGCGACGGTGGAGCTGGTTAGTCGTGCAAGAAGAGAATATGTACTAAAGGAAGCCCTGGAAAAGAATGTTTTCCAATACCAATATGTTTTTATTGATTGTCCGCCTTCGCTGGGCCTGCTGACTCTCAACGGTTTAGTCGCTTCCGATTATGTTCTTATTCCCCTTCAGTGCGAGTACCTGGCGTTGGAGGGACTGACCATGCTTCTACGCACAATCAGGCAGGTACAGAAGAGATTGAATCCATCTCTCGCGATCGGGGGAATCCTTTTTACCATGTACGACAGCAGGACCAGGCTGTCTCAAGAAGTGGTTCGGGAGGTTACGGGGTACTTTAAGGATAGAGTTTTCCGGACCATAATACCGCGGAACGTAAGAGTGAGCGAGGCGCCTTCTTTTTCGAAACCGATAAATCAGTACGATGCGGAATGTATAGGCGCCAGAAGTTATGATAAACTGGCGGATGAGGTGTTAAAGTATGTCTAAAAAAGCGTTGGGAAAGGGAATCGGCGCGCTTTTGGGGGATCTGGAGGATGCAGGCGCCGGCGATTCATCGGGTGTTGTTCAGGTTCCTGTAGAGTCTCTTAAACCGAATACTTATCAGCCGAGAGAGGTATTTCCAGAAAGCACTCTCGATGAGCTGGCCGATTCTATCCGGGAGAAGGGTGTGCTGCAGCCTCTACTCGTGGAGCGGGAAGGAGAGTTCTATAGTATAGTTGCAGGCGAGAGAAGACTCAGGGCAGCAAAAAAGGCAGGGCTTAAAGAGATACCTGTTTTGGTAAGAAATTTCAACCAGCACGAGAAGCTGGAAGTCGCTCTCATAGAGAATATTCAACGGGAGGATCTGACTCCGGTTGAAGAAGCGAAAGCGTATGAGCAGTTGATAAAGATCTCCGGATTGAGCCAGGAAGAAGTAGCCCGACGGGTTGGAAAGAAAAGATCAACCATCGCAAACAGCCTGAGATTGCTGAAGCTTCCTAAGGATATGCTCAAATCGTTGAACAGTGGTGAAATCAGCGCAGGTCACGCAAGGGCCATTCTTTCTGTCGTAAATCAGTCCAATCGGATTAACCTATACAAGCGGGTAAAGGATAAGGACCTTTCTGTCCGTCAGACAGAGTCGTCCGCTTCCATTCTGAATGAAGGGATAAAGGCGCCGTCCGGGAAAACTTTATCTGAAAAACCAGATGCGGAATTGGAGCAGATAGAGGAAAGATTAATCGATCTGTTAGGCACAAAAGTAAAGATACGGGGAAACCTCAAGAAAGGTCAGATTCAGGTCAATTATTTTTCCGGCGATGATCTTGAAAGAATAATAGAAATACTGGGATTGAAGCGATTCTAAATTATTCTCAAACTTTCTTGTATCAGTTTCCTATATATTTTATAAAAGCGTTTGCTTGTTAATTCTTCACATTGACAAAGCCTTATTCTGCGGAGTATATTGTCTGTACCGTTTTGGATATTGGAGAGGTGTCCGAGAGGTCGAAGGAGGCGGTCTTGAAAACCGTTGTGGGGCGACTCACCGTGGGTTCGAATCCCACCCTCTCCGCTCGTTATTGTTGGAGAGGTGCGAGAGCGGACGAATCGGGCTCCCTGCTAAGGAGTTGTACTCGTGAGGGTACCGTGGGTTCGAATCCCACCCTCTCCGCTATTTGTGCCCATAGCTCAGGTGGATAGAGCGTTAGATTGCGGATCTAAAGGCCGGAGGTTCGAGTCCTCTTGGGCACATCTCTAACTGGAGAGATGCGAGAGCGGTCGAATCGGGCGGTCTCGAAAACCGTTGTGGGGTAACCCACCGAGGGTTCGAATCCCTCTCTCTCCGGAAAAAAAACTTGGCAGAGGAATTTGCCGGGAGAGATGACCGAGAGGCCGAAGGTGCACGCTTGGAAAGCGTGTGTACTCTAACCGGGTACCGAGGGTTCGAATCCCTCTCTCTCCGATACCCCTTCAGCATTTCCGAAGCAGGCCCTACGCTATCGGCTGTTGCCCAACCCCGTCAGGACCGGAAGGTAGCAGCGGTAAGTAATTAGTCGGTGAGATGTAATCGGTTTGTTAGGGCTGGAGGGGTTTTTATTATTAGACATTTTATACACGAGCTGATATAATTAGTCTTCTGTTTCAAAGGTTTAAGACTTTTCATGTCCTATAAAGTAACTGCTACAAGAAAAAGACCGCATGTTTTTGAAGAGGTTGTGGGGCAGGAATTCGTCGTTGCAACGCTCAAGAACTCCATCGCCCAGGAAAGAATAGCACACGCATATCTCCTCGCAGGACCCAGGGGTGTGGGAAAGACCACTATCGCTAGAATTATTGCAAAGGCTCTAAACTGTGAAAAAGGCGCAACCGACACACCATGCGGGAAATGCGATGCATGCAGTGAAATCGCCCAGGGCAGGTCACTTGATGTGATCGAAATAGACGGCGCTTCCAACACCAGTGTGAATGATGTAAGGGAAATAAAAGACGAGGTGCTTTTTTCACCCAATAGCTGCCGTTATAAGATATATATTATCGACGAAGTGCACATGCTCTCAAACAGCGCTTTTAACGCGCTTCTCAAGACCATTGAAGAGCCGCCGCCCTATATCGTTTTCATCTTTGCCACAACTGAAATACACAAAGTGCCTGCAACCATACGGTCGCGGTGTCAACAGTTCAATTTTCGCCTCATTTCCATTGGTAATATTAAAGAAAAGCTCAAAGAGGTGGTTAAGGAAATGGGGATAAAGGCGGATGAAGAAGCGCTTTTATGGATTTCCCGCGAAGCAACGGGGTCTCTTAGAGATGCATACACCCTCCTTGACCAGGCAATTTCATTTTCTGAAAAAAATATCACCCTGGCGAAAATAAAGGAGAAGTTGGGCATAGTAGGTATGGACGAACTTAATAGCATATTCCGGCTATTTACCGCGAGCGATTCCGGCGCCGTTCTTGAGATGACCGATGAAATACTTTCAAGAGGTGTTGCCGTTGAGCAGTTTGTTATCAATCTGGTTGAGTATTTCAGGAATATACTTTTCCTTCAGCATGATTTAAAGCATGAGGGAATTCTCGGATTTTCCTACAAGAGCTTTCCTGAAGACCTGCTGAACACTCTCACCGCACAGCAGATAGAAAAAGGGATAGAGCTTCTTCTCGATCTTTATAGAAAGCTCAGGTTCTCTTTGAATCAAAGATTCGAGCTCGAGCTCGTCATGAGCCGGCTGGCCAGGTTGAAAAGTCTCATTTCAAGGGATGAAATACTAACAGGTATAAGGGAAATAAAAAGTAAATTGATATCCGGGGAGGAAACGGATGAAGCAGCCGAAAAGGTTGTCAATGCGGAGCAAGTGAAAAGAGATTATCCGGAGCTTCAGAAATCTCTTATTGATGATCTTAGGAGAAAAAAACCCACTCTGTCTTCAGCCCTGGAAAAGGCTGACAGCTGGTCTGTTGAGGGGAATAAATATCGTATATATTATAAACAGACGGACCGATTTTCCGGGGAGATGGTGTTAAAGGAGAGAGAGACTCTCTCAAAGAAGGCAGCCGAAATAATTGGGCATCCGGTAAAACTCGAGGTGGAGTATATAGAGGATGCAGGTACAGATAGCGGTGAGGATAGGGTAATAAAGGATAAGGTGGATATGGTAAAAAATATTTTCAAAGGAGAGGTTGTAAAAGGAGATTAGGATGAGTATAAAC
>CBDUZM010000089.1:0-9245 GCA_965371685.1 uncultured Spirochaetaceae bacterium
TATTCGAATCTGCAGTCGGGATTGGTGAACTGGATACGGGCGATGCCCTGGGAGTAGTCTCCGCAAAGAATGAACTTCTCCACGACCTTGGTGATGCGCTCGATGCGGAAACGTCCGTAGATGATAGCGTGCTTGTCTTCGTACTGATCGGCGATGCTTTGAAAATGTTTCTTGAACAGAAGCTGAACCGCATTGATCCCGCGCGGTTGGTAGACCGCTTTCCTCGCCGGGGTGAGCTGAAGGGAAGCTTGAGTTTGCACATAGATATATAACGGGGCGTTTGCTCCTGGTGATTTTCCTCATTTCATTCTCCACGCAACTGCCCTCCAGCAGGCCTGCAGCAAGATCTGTGGATACACCGCTCAGAAATTGACCCTTCCAACGCTTAAAGTCCGGGGTTAAGACGGAATTCACAAGGTGTGGAATGGCCCAGGTGATGTCCCAGTAAGTTTCCATTCAGCCAGACCCACGCCTCTATGGAGACTCCTCCGACTTCGAGTATAACACAAGTGCCTTGCCACGTCCTGGGGCAGGGAAAGACGCGGCGATACCAGCCCACGCCTGTCAAATACGGAAGGGACGCATCCGGCATGGCGTCAACGTGGGCGAACTCTTCGTAATAGCCCGTTGCGAAATCTATGGGCCTGCAGTCAGGATTGAATTTCGCGTTTTGCCAAAGGGCAGTTTTTTTCAACCGCTCAAGATGGTCATCCCAGTAGCCGTGCACGGACATGCGTGCTGTAAATACCTCCGGGACTGGTCGGGGTGGGTCCGTTGATTCGCCCAGTACCGGCTTGTACGTAAATTCCCAGTCGCCATTCCAATCAATAACGTATGGAAAATCACTTATCAATTGTCAAACCTTTCTTCGCAAGTTATCGCCATGAGCCCTAAAGATCGAGCGACACGGCCTGTTCCACTGAGCCTGGGGGAGGGTCTCTTTCACGCCGTTTCAATGCATGAATACCATCCGCAGATCCGCAGTCCGGGAGACTGGGAAGCACCATGCGATATCTATGTGTAACACATCCGTTTTGAGGCATAAAGATGAAAATGGTGATTCGATATGATTCTGTATTGTTATAGTAGTATTCCAGGCTGTCCACAATAGCCTGCCAGGATGCTTCTATTATGTTCTCAGAGACTCCAACCGTGTCCCAGCTCTGAAGACACGCACCTTGGCGGCAGTGGCTTCGGTGGGATCGAGAATTCTAACCCGATAATCGATAAGCTTGACTTTATTGATAAGAGGATAGTATGGAAGCAGGGCGTCCCGCAGAGCAGCATCCAGAGTCTCGACAGGTCCTGTACTCACAGCCGCACCCATCAGCTCCGTACCCTCGCGGCGAAGAATAATACGACCCACTGTTTTTGAAGGCGCCTCGCCGAATTTATGAGACTCCAGATGATAGTTGTGCAGCTCGACGAGTGGTTTAATGAAATCGCAATACAACGCTTCTGATTGCAAGTATGACTGTCACTTACCTTGACAAGCACACCTCTAATTTTTATTGTTGATTTATGGATCGCTTTATCAAATACCGCAGAATTACAGGAATACTGCTTGGTTTCTCATTTATGGTTGCTGTTGTACTGGGTGTTCTCATTGGATTTGCAGCAGCGGGGACGAGAAATTATCAGGTACTCGAAGAAATGGATGTAACCCGGTCAGCCCTTCCTACCCAGATCTTCGACATAAAGGGCAGACTCATTACAGAGTTCTTCTCTGATGAGAAGCGTGAAATTGTTTCCTTAGACGTTGTTCCCCAGCACCTTATAAATGCTCTCATTACCAGAGAAGATCAGGATTTCTATGATCACAAAGGTTTCAAAGTAAGCAGTTATATAAGAGCATTTCTCGGATATATTACGGGGAACTATCAGGGTGGAGGAAGCACGCTTACCGCTCAGGTTGCCGGAACGCGGCACGCGAATCGTCAGGAAATTACGATTCGGCGAAAACTTATTGAGTTGTGGTATGCCGTCCAGATGGAAAGCCGCTATTCTAAGAATGAGATCCTCGAATTCTATATGAACGAGATGCCCTTCGGCGGAGGCACGAACGGCGTCGAGGCAGCTTCGGACTTTTATTTCCGGAAATCTGTCAAAGACATCAGTCTTGCCGAAGCTGTTCTGCTGGCTCTTACTCTTTCTGCGCCGAACAGGTATTCTCCCTTCAAGAATCCGACACTGGTACAGGAAAGGCAGCGCTATATCCTGGATGAGATGGTAAAGCTGGGTTACGCCGCACAGGATGAAGCAGACCTCTCGTACCGGCAGTATTGGGACAACTACTCCTGGGATCGTTACGCCGCTTACGGCGCCTGGTCGTACCGGGAGGATAAAGCGCCCTGGTTCAGTGAGTATATTCGTATCCTGCTTGGGGATCTGCTTCTCGGCTCTCAGGATATCTATCGCGGCGGCATGAAGGTGTATACGACTCTCGATCTAGACTATCAGAGAATAGCCGATCAGGTAATGCAAAAGGCGATAAAGCGTGTAAACCAAACCTATCAAAGCCAGTCTAGCGAGAGGACGAATTTCGGCGACGAAAGCCTGACACCACTCGTCGATCTCTTTTCCTTGTCTTTTAATCTGGAGGATGTCAGGGTCGCCGGGAGTAAAAAGAGATTCCGGACTGAGAAAATATTTAATGAGGAAGTTAATCCGATTATGGACCTTGCGGCCACCCTCTTCAATATAGAATCTTTAAAAGAACCAGCGCAAGTTACATTCAGCAAGCAGGCTATTGAAACGAAGAAAACTAATGTGGAAGGCGCCTTGGTGGCTGTCGATATCGAGACAGGCCATATTTTAGCGATGGTCGGCGGAAAAGAATTCAGCAGTGGGAATCAGTTCAATCGGGCCGTACAGGGGGGGCTGCAGCCCGGTTCCGCTTTTAAACCTATCTATTATTCGGCAGCTTTAGAGCAGAAACTGTTTACTCCTGCCAGCCTGCTTACAGACCGTCCTACAGCATTTGAGAACGACGACGGGACAACATATATACCGGCTAATTATGGTGGACGCTGGCGTGGGGAAGTCAGGCTTCGGGAAGCCCTGGCGCTATCGATGAATATCCCATCTTTAAAAATCCTGCAGGCGCTGGGTTTCGACGCAACAATCAGCCGTGCAAGCAGGATGTTGGGCATATCGGATCCGGAGGAAATTCTCGAGGTCTTCCCCCGGAAAATACCTCTGGGTCTCGGTATCTGTAAGGTTTCACCTATTCAGATGGCAAGGGCTTTTGCCACCTTTGCCAACCAGGGAAGGGAGGTGGAACCGATTGCAATACGATACATTCAGGATCGGAACGGGCGTATAATTTTGGAGCCTGAAAAAGAAGCCATTGCCCGGCGAAAACGCCCCGAAGCTCAGATCATGAGCCCCCAGGTTGCTTTTATGATGGCAAATATACTGCAGAGTACGGTTAATTGGGGTACTTTGGCTTACGCAAAGAACACCGTTGAGGGGTTTGACGGCTGGGAAATTGCAGGAAAGACCGGCACCACGGAGAACTGGGGCGATGCCTGGACTATCGGTTTTACCTCCCGGATAGCTTCAAGTATATGGTTTGGTTTTGACAGCCCCGGAAATTCGTTGGGGAGAAACCAGACCGGCGCCAGAGCTGCCGGACCTGTGTGGGCGGAATTTATGAAGGAAGTTCATGAATATCTGCCGAAGAAAGAGTTTGAAGAGCCGAAAGAAGGATTAGCGTTGGTGGAAATATGCAGAGAATCGGGTTTGCTGCCCAGTCCCGAAGGCAATTGCAAAGATATCACTTACGAAGAGTATTTTCTCAAGGGAACAGAGCCAACGGAATTATGTAAAATCCATGAAAAAAAAGAGGAACAGAGGCTGGAGCTTCTTGAGAATCTTAAAATTGCTCTGATCGACATCGATCTGGGCCTGGATGATTCCTCTATACTGGAATGGGAGGATCCTTTTTCTCTGGATCTGGAAGATGAAGGCGGTACTTCAGGCGGGAGCAATCCTCTTCTGGATTAATGCAGGTTTAATTGCCGTATGGATGAAATTCAGGAAGTAGAAATTTCGAAGATTACCGTCAAGAAGAGGCTGAGGAAAGAGCTGGGAGATCTTGCTTCCCTCGTTAACAGCCTTAATACTTACGGGCAGCTTTATCCTATTATTATTAATAATAGGTATGAGCTTATATCCGGACAACGAAGGCTTGAAGCAGCGAAGCGTCTAAAGTGGACCAGAATAAATGCGATTTTCATGGACAAGAGCACTTCCCTGGAAATGCTGGAAATGGAGATGGAAGAAAACATAGAGAGATTAAATTTCACTCCCGGAGAGATTAGCAACGGTTTTGACAGTATGGAAAGACTGCGTAATCCAGGTTTTTTCCGGCGTCTCTTTAATAGGATTCTATCCTGGTTAAAATCATTATTTAAAATTTAGATATATCGATTCAGTATTGATAGAGTCCATTCTCTTGTTATGTCCAGCAATTCCGATGCTGTCAACTTCGATTCGGGAGTCTGTTCCTTTAAAGTCGCGGCAGCAGGGAGTTGGGTCATCCATAGTATCCTGTCATCGGAAGATAGTTCTCCCCAATAAATACCTAATGGTTTATCTGGAACCGGCAGTGCTTTTACACTGTCTCTATAGGAAAGCAGGAATTCCTTTAAACCGGTCTTATTAGCACCCTGAGACAGCATAAAACGAATTTTACGATTCTCGTTCCGGGATGGCTGGTTGAATTCGAGAGTCATGCCTTTCCCCTTAATCTGTATAACCTTCGCTTTCATACCCGAAATTGCCTTTTCCAGGCGGGCTTTGTAACTGATCATAGGTTTGGTGGTATAGCGATAACCGTGATTCGTTTTCTGTTTCAGAATATGTTTATTCATCAGGAGAAATGAAAAGTTTTGTGTTTCCAGCGGTGTGTAACGACTTTCAAATGAACGAAAATATGGGTAGACATAGGTTCCTCTGGCATAGGATTTTCCTTCCGGGAACGAGAAATCAATACCGAATAAAAATATCTCATGTGCACCGAGGAGTCCTGCCAGAGAAAGGGCGGCGTGAGAAACATTACCTCCCGAGGTATCTATCCTCGGGAAGTGACGCCAGCGGCTGGTAACGTATTGTGAGAAGGGATGCCCGCTTGAGAAAAAAACGAGTCTTTCGGTAAGATCCGTAAGTACGGGTGGTGACGCCAGATCCAGTACCAGGGGGACTTCCTTTGGAAATCCCCCGAGGAAGTGGTGGTAACTGACTTGCTGACAGTCAATGGATATTACTACATCGGGAATGATATCGTGGATCAGCAGGGAGGGAAGGGAAGTATCGGTAGCGATTAGGAAAGAATCCTTTCGATTTGTTTTTATATCAGGAATCTGATCTTCCAGCGAAGGACCGGCGCCTGT
Organism: uncultured Spirochaetaceae bacterium; assembly: GCA_965371685.1. GTDB lineage: Bacteria > Spirochaetota > Spirochaetia > SZUA-6 > CAZLRN01 > CBDUZM01. The sequence continues at coordinate 5,397 of CBDUZM010000089.1, forward strand.
AATGAGAGCTTTATGTATGGGTTTCAATGTCTGAGTTGACAGACCAGCCTTGGGTAAGTTGGCTAAAGTATTGACAAACCATTTTTTTCCGAACTGGGACTGTACGGTATAATCATCGGCGATCTGGCCAATTACCTCGTTGATAGCTGCCACAATTTTCTTAAAAAAATCCCTGTTGGCTGTAATCCTTGCTTGAAGTGATACAGTCGATAAATTACCCGCGATGGATGGCAGATAGCGAGAGAGGAGTGCTTCTTTAATATCGAATGGCGTTGGGTCTATGAGTATCTTTACTCTATGGTCCATTAGGATTGGGCGCATGTCGATGTGTTCAAGAATAATCTTAGTTTTATCAATATCCTTCTCGATGATGAGGATATGGGAGATTCGATTGTCGGCGAGAAAAGAATGAATATGATACCCTGCACCCAGGCCTAAAAAGATAACATAGCCGGTGTCCGGACAGGATTCGAGATAACGACGGCCTTCTTTAATGGGATCAAATCGTGAATGCATGGTAGTGAGGTAACCGTTAATCATTTCCGCAGGTACTGTATGTCCGGTTCTCGACTGAATGAAGAGGATCGATTCCCGGCTCTTTGCGGCGCTGAGTCTGGCAGACAGTTCGGGATCGTTCGAAGAAAGGGCAAGAAGGTTGCGTTTCAAGATATGTTCATTGTCCATTATTGAAACTTTTCCAAGAGATCGGCTAAAAAATCTATACTCTTATCCAGCAGTGTGAGTGCATCCGCCGAAGCTCTGTTTTTCTCTTCAGATCGAAAGGTTCTTTTCAATCTAATAATATCGGCCGGGCGAATAAAATATGAAAGGGTTAAGAGTTCCTGATTAAGAAAAATATAGTTGGCTTTCCCTGTATCTCGAATTACCTTTTTTCCCTGCCGAGTGGTACCGATCCATTGATTGACGGAATTTCTCGCGAGCTCAATTCGTTTTTTCCTCGTGGGATAAGCTCGATCGGTTTCCGGAACCTTGCGTAAGGATTCTTTTAAATAGGGTCGCAGGTGTTTTTTCATTGTACGAATCTGGATTTCCTTTATTCCATGGATCTTTAAAGGAGAGGGATTGCAGCGGAACACCCGCCTGGGAAGGGGGCGTTTGGAAAACCATCCGGCATAGGTTTTAAGTGGTAACGAAGTCCTGAATTCCATTTGCCTGAGAGGAGCAAAATCGGCGGCCCTGGCATAAGTGCGGCTGTAATAAGGCGCCAGCCTGTTCGCTTCAATCATCATAAGAGAATTAAAAAGATTCGGCCTGGCGTGGGAAAGAATGTCTTTATAACAGAAATCCAGTCCGCACAGGATTATTTCACCGCTGCAGTGCTTCAAGGCGAGCTCTAAAGCGCTGGCTGTTACAGTACCGAGGGTGGGGATGCTCAAGGTCTTTATCCCGCATCTCTTCAGAATTTCTTCTTCATAAAAGGTATGTTGGGAGATGAGCAGCACATTCCTGGTAATTCTCCAGCTTCCTTGAGCAGCGGACAGGGGCATTGCTAATGGGATATCCATACCTCGGGCAGGCATTATATGTTGAACCGCGTAATATCCCGGATCGGTCATTACAATGAGATCCGGACGGAGGTTGTGTGCCAGGAGACCGGGGACAGCGGAAGGGAGAGCCCATAAATTTACTCCGGCGGAAAACTCAGCCAGAAAAGGATACAAATTCTCGACTGAGGGGCCTGATGCCACAATAATGGTAGGTGCTGTTGGGTGAAAAATCCTGCTTGTAATTACCTTATCAATGGCGATGAAATTGAGGATACTGTTTCTTATCCAAAGACGCCCCAAAGCGCTGGTGGTAATCAGATTACCTCGCAGCTCTTTAATATGCTGGCTCAGTAAGCGGGAAATATATGTTGAGACTTCAGGGAAGTATTGGGCACTCGGAATCCATTCCAGAACTTCCAATCCTTCTATATCGAGCTCTTTAATATGCCGGTCGAGGAACGTCGGGAGGTCGATAGGGGCGCCGGGATGCCATGAGGCTTCAGGCTTACCTTTCGCTAAATTGAAAATATCCTTGCAATAATAAAGGCATATCAAGCGAGCCTCGGGAGTGTAATTTCTAACAGCATCAATAAGATAGCCAAGACCTGGTCCAAGGAGCATGATGCTTTCTGCGCGATTGTTTGCTAATGATTCTTCAATAAAACGCCGGGCTTCTCTTACAGGATCGTAGGATGAGTGCAGCGAATGAGTGTCCCAAAAGAGGGTGGGATGGCCGGACCGGGACGGGGTAATCCTTAGCATCTCTAACTTTCAAAGCTTATTTTAAACGGAATCCGGACTTCAGAGAAGTATTGTTTAAGTGACAGGCCAGCCTGATGGGCGGCTAGTTCCCTATCGATTTCCGCGTTTTCGTTCAATACAAGAAATACATAGTCATTTTCTCCCGTATAAACTTTGCCTAATCTCTGACAGAGCCGGGCAAGGGCAAACGAGAGTATATGATTAAGCCACAGCGGGCACATACAGTTATTTTCCTCTTTGAGAGAGCGAATGAGGGCGCCAAAGGAAATTTTTATGATGTTATTGTTGTCTTTAATGGAATCGGGTGTTCCTAAAACTATGTTGTTAAGGCTTTCTAAAAGATCATACTGTGCTCTGATAATCCTGTGGGTTTCGGAAGTGATAACCTTCTTTACCTTCTTTTGCTGTTCTTTCTGATTCCCTGCAAAAATGAGAAGAGCGATGAGTTTTTCTTCGTGATGAAAAGCTTTCACTATAAGGGATGTGATAGACTTGAATTCAGTATCCGGAAAAAAACTTCTTGCCTTTTGCAGTTTATCTCCTTTAAAAATATGGCTGGATTGGGTGTCTAATTCAGGCATGATCGCCGCCGCGCTTTTGAAAGAGACCTCTTTGTCCCAATGCCATCCTGCAGAAGCAAGAGGAAGCCAGGCATTTGTACTGTTGTGTACAAGAAGCAGAGCACCTTTTTCGAATCCAATATATTTTTTAATGAGACTAAAGAGATAACACGGTGCATCGATTCCCTGGGAGAGCCTGCTGATTTTGGTTAATACTTTTTCAGCTTTTTCTTCGAGGATATGCTCCGAGGAGATCTCATTTCGGGCATCCAGACTCTTGTGAAGGAGGCCTTTTTTCTCCTTTTCCCTGAGGGAACTTATCTTTCCGAGGAGCCCCATTTATGTGTTAATTCCTAATTCTTCGAATAGCTTTTTATAGACTTCAAAATAATCGGATTTAGCGAATTCCTCAATTTTATCCTCCGGAAGTGACTCGAGAAGCTGATCCATATAGGATAGTACTGTCTTGATTTCACCTTTCAAGCCGCTGTTTATGCCTTCGGAGGATGGAAGCTCTTCAACGGTTGCTTTACCCACCTCTACCGGAAGCTCTTCGAGTAGTTCAGCTTCTTCTATAGGCTCTATCCCTTCCGTTTCTTCTTCTCCGATTTCCTCGAGTTCGAGTATTTCGAGCTCTGTTTCGTCTTCGGCGGCTTCGAGAGAGATTTCTTCCAGGCCGGTTTCCGCTCCCTCGGCGGTTTCCGGGGATATTTCCTCCAGTGCAGGCTCTTCTACCTCAGGAATTTCCAGGGATATTTCTTCCGGAGCCGCTTCTTCCGTTAACGTGATTTCTTCTTCTTCTCCGATTTCCTCGAGTTCGAGTATTTCGAGCTCTGTTTCATCTTCGGCGGCTTCGAGAGAGATTTCTTCCAGGCCGGTTTCCGCTCCCACGGCGGTTTCCGGGGATATTTCCTCCAGTGTAGGCTCTTCTAACTCAGGAATTTCCAGGGATATCTCTTCCGGGGCCGCTTCTTCCGTTAACGTGATTTCTTCTTCTTCTCCGATTTCCTCGAGTTCGA
>CBDUZM010000090.1:0-9236 GCA_965371685.1 uncultured Spirochaetaceae bacterium
CGGGGGATAAGTACTGTGAAAGTCTCTCCATTACATCCTCTCGATCCAATTGCTCAATAGTACATCGGGATGACCGAAAGAGTCGATACCGAACCAAAGCACGGTTATGTTAAAAAAAACATTCACCGGCTGTTGTCCAAACAACGTTTTGTGATAGTATGCTCCTCTATGAAACAAACACGCGAAGAACTTCTCACTCTGGGAATGGGGAAGCTGTTCGTAAAACTGGCCATTCCGGGTGTGCTCGGAACCATAATAATCGGTTTATACAATCTTATGGACGCCGTATTTGTCGGCCAGTTTGTCGGTAAAGAAGGGGTGGGTGCGGTGGCCGTCGTCTATTCGGTGGTCCTCGTGAACCAGGCAATATCAACACTAATCGGCATAGGCTCGATGTCCATGTTGTCAAGAGCCATCGGAAAAAAAGACGAAAAAACCAGCAGGAGGATTTTAGGCAATCTCGTTTTAACCGTAACTATTCCATCGGCTGTCCTCTCGGTTGTCTCTTTTCTCTATGCACGGCCTATTGTCGCATTTTTCGGCGGCAGTGATATTATGCTCGACCTGGGTGAGAAGTACCTCAAGATTATCTCCCTGGGATTCATACTCTCTTCCGTGGGTCCTGCCATGAATATGCTCTTGAGGGGCGAGGGTAGAATGAAAGAGGCCATGCTCATCGCAGCTTCAGGCATGGCGCTCAACATCATATTGGATCCGATATTTATACATACACTTGGCATGGGAATCTCCGGCGCTGCGGTCGCTACCGTAATTTCCCAGGGGGTCTATCTCGTCACGAATATTCTGTATTTCAAATATGGAAAAAGTTTAATAAAGCTCAACATAAGGGAATTCAAATTTGCTTTTGACTTGATGCCCAACATCCTTTCCGTCGGACTTGGGGGCATGATCGGACTCGTAATGATAGCCTTGCAGCAGGTAATCCTCTATAAATCTCTCGCCTACCACGGAGGAACCGATCAAGTTGCACTGATGGGAGCAACATTCAGAGTATTCCTGTTCGCCTTTATCCCGCTAACGGGAATAGGACAGGGCCTGCAGCCCGTAATCGGTATGAATTTCGGCGCAAATAGATATAGTAGGGTCAGGGAAGCCTACAAATCTTTCACCATGATTGCTTCGGGTATATCCGGTCTTCTGTGGCTATGCTTCATGCTGTTCCCGGGTGCTATTTTAAGCTGGTTTATCACAGATCCAGGATTGGTTTTATCCGGAAAGAGTAATTTCAGAATACTTTTCGGTGTATTTTTCGCGGCGGGTATGATTATAAACACCGGTATTATGTTTCAGGCGCTCGGCAAGGGCGGACATGCCGCGATTCTTGCTGCATCCAGGCAGGTTCTGTTTTTTATTCCGCTTGTTTTCATCCTGCCTATATACACCGGAACAACAGGAATTTGGCTTTCTTTACCCGTTACAGACACCCTGACAATTCTCCTTGCTCTAGTTTTACTAATCGTTGAATACAGAAAGCTGCTGGCGGGTTATCCGATACACGACAGAGAATTCCTGCCTGCTTCCTCTCCGGAACCGGAGAGCACTGATAGTGAATGAGCTTCAGCCTGTAATCACTTCGCTTCGTATCATGGTAATAAAATTCCGAACTATCTCTTTATCCAGCTTGCCTTCTTCCGCTTCGGTAAGGAGGATGTCGATAGCTTTGTCCTTCGGCAAGCTGTCACGGTATGGACGATCCGTGATCACGGCGTCGTAAATATCCGCTACAGCCAGAATACGGGCGGTATTTGAGACTTGCTCTCCGCTCAATCCATCAGGATAAGATGAGCCGTCTAATTTTTCATGATGATGCCGTATGACATCCAGAGCGGGACCAAGCACCTTCTGCAGTGGCAGGCAGATACGGTAGCCGAACCTGGTGTGATTTTTCATCACTTTCCACTCTTCATCATCCAATGGGCCCGGTTTATTCAAAATACTACTGTCGATCCCGATCTTTCCAACATCGTGGAGAGCTCCCCCGAACCGGAGGGCATTGAGCTCATTTTCTCCAAGCCCCATTTTTTCCCCAAGGGCCACAGCCAGATATGCTACTCTTTCAGTATGCCCCTGGGTATAGCTGTCAATGTTTTCAACGGCGCCGATTAAAGTTGAAAGGATACTTTCAACCGAATTCTCAGTTTTAATTGCTTCGAGTTTTTTGCCGGATGGTGTCGTAATAATATCGTCGACTTTATCTTTTATTCTCTGCACAGCAGCAGCCTATAGGTCCTATCAATAACAACGGCACAACGGGAGGATTTATGAGATTATTTCTGTTTTGCAGCTTACCTGCAAGTTAATGGGACTCTATTTTTAGATGTTTTAAATGCAAGCGGCTTTCCCTTCTGCCCCGGGTAATCATAGGGAGAGAGGGATGTCTTCGATGCCGCAAATTGTTCTTTCTGATAAGGTTCAAGACCGGTCTGCCAGCCTGTAGAAGAGGTCTCGTCGAACAGCCGCTTCTGTTGGTATTGGTCCTCGTACCGTCTGTCCCGCTTCCCTGAAAATTCGACATAGGGAGCTGCCCATTTGACTACAGCTCTTATCCGCTTTAACTCCTCGAGGTTATGAAAGTAATCCGATTGCCTCGTCTCTATGATTCTTCGAGCAGAAACCGGGCCTATGCCGGGCACTTTAAGAAGATCGTTCTCCGACGCACGATTGATGTCCACAGGATACAGCTCCGGATGCATTTTCGCATAAGCGGTCTTGGGGTCTATATGCCGGGGCAGCTCACCATTCTCATCAAAAATCAGATCACCAAAACGGAAACCATACCCGCGAAGGAGAAAATCACTCTGATAGAGTCGATGCTCGCGGAGCAGCGGATCTGAATGGAGATGCTCCTGTCGCGCAACAGGCTGAAAAGCTGAGAAATATGCTCTAAAAATATACAACTTCCGGTAAACCCAATCCACTGTCTTTAGAATGTCGAGATCCGTCTCGTCAGAAGCGCCCACGACAAACTGAGTAGTATGACTCTTTGTATACGGTTTTTTCTGTATGAGATCACCCGCCCATTTCATCCGGAGCATCAGATCTTTGACAAAGTCTTTCTCCGGCGCAATAACACCCAGATGTTCCCTTGTCGGCGCTTCCAGGTTCATGGATATCCTGTCGGAAAAACGGGTAGCCTCCTCAATAAGATTGAAAGAGGCGCCGGGAAGAATTTTAAGATGTATATAACCGGAAAACCTGTGTTTTTTTCTAAGTATTTCCGCTGTCTGGATCATCCTGGCCATGACCGCATCGACATTGGAACCAACACCCGAAGAGAGGAAGATGCCGTGAACGAGTTTTTTCCGCACAAACTCCATGAAAATGGAGGCCAGCTCATAAGGAGCAAAACCCATCCGACGAACACTGTCCTTATCGGAGGAAAGGGTGCAGTAAGAGCAGTTGTTTTTACAGGCGTTAGTCATAAGGACCTTAAGGATGCCGACACGGCCCTTTCCCGGAACGGCCGCCGGATAGATCCATCTGTTAATCGGATCCCCCGGATCCCGTATACGACCGGCGCCGCCTTGAAGATTGCCGCTGCAGGAAGCGAGACAGACATCGTACCTGGCAGATTCGGCGAGAATGTCCAGCTTGTCTTCCGTATTCGGACTTTTTAAAATACCCGCCATAATCCAAATATACACTAAACATACGTTTAGCGCAAGGGAGGAGAAGACCTTTGTTATATTTAATAAGTCCTTGCAGAAAATACAGAGGCAATCCACACATGAACCCAGAGGTCAAGAAACCCGGCGCCATTGACTGTGACCTTGTCGAGACGACACCGATCGTTTTCAAAGGAAAACTGTATCGGTTCGAGTATGTGCGTAAGGGATACTGGGATAATAAGACCGGCAATTCACTAGGAATCGAGCCCTCTGAATCCGGTCCTTAGGGCATCGGAAGAGGATAAGATGATCGCTAATCCCGATCTTACACAGGAACAGCTGCAGAGGATCCGAGGGGCGGTAAACATCAACAACTCGGATATCGACTTCTGCGAGTACGAGGGGCAACTGATCATTAACTACTCTTGGGGCAACCAGCAGGGGGTGGAGCATCTTGCTGAAGCCACATACAACGGCACTGTTTCGCAATTCCTGCTCAGTTGGTTTCCTGACAGAGAGTTATAAGATTATACCCCCCTCGCATGGGCCATCTTCCTCTGAGCCATAACCAGGCTGTAATAGCTGCCCTTTTTCTTCATAAGCGCGCGATGGGCGCCCTCTTCCGCAATTTTACCTTCCTCGATAACGACGATCCTGTCAGCGTGTCTCAGCGTAGCCAGACGGTGGGCGATCGCGAAAGTGGTCCTGTTCCTGATAAGATGAAGCAGGCCGGCCTGTATCTTTTCTTCGGTTTCCGTATCCACGGAGGATGTTGCCTCGTCGAGAATGAGAATTCTGGGGTCGTGGAGAATGGCTCTCGCAATGGCTATCCTCTGACGTTCTCCCCCTGAAAGCTTCAGTCCCCTCTCGCCGACCTTCGTGTCGTAACCATCAGAAAAGTGAACGATAAAATCATGGGCATGGGCAATCCTGGCAGCCTGGATGATTTCCGTAAGATTCGCCTCGGGTCTGGCATACCGTATGTTGTCCAGTATGCTTCCGGAAAAGAGGAAAGTTTCCTGGAGAACCACACCAAGTTGGCTGCGAAGGTTCTGGAGAGAGATATCGCGAATATCAGTCCCGTCGATACGGATAACCCCTTCATCCACATCGTATAACCTGAGAAGGAGGTTGATCAGGGTGGATTTTCCTGCGCCGGAAGGCCCTACCAGTCCTATCATCTCGCCGGGCTTCACCTTTAAGGAGACACTATCCAGAACCGGCTCGTGGCTGCGATAGCCGAAAGTAACTTTGTCGAAACATACGGCGCCTTCGATTCTTTGGCGCCGCGTATGTTTACGATCCCGGACTTCCGGCTCTGTATCGGTAATTTCGAATACCCTCTCCGAGGCCACCATCGCTTCTACAAACATCTTGGGGATGGCGCCGAGCCAGGCCAACGGCGTGTAGAGCATACGGGCGTATTCGCTGAATTGAACCAGTTCCCCCAGAGCGAGGCGTCTGTCAAGTACGAGCTTTCCTCCGTAATAGAGAACGAGAAAGGTTCCGATACCCATCGAAAAGCTGAGAATAGGGGTAAGGGAGGCCCATATCTTTTCGTTCTTTTCCGTTATCTCCCGCACATCCAGGCTTCCCTTCCTGAAACGCTCAACCTCCCACTTCTCTTTACCGAAAGCCTTTACCACTCTTATACCGCTGAGAATATCCTGGAGAAGGGAGTTGACCTTATCCATGAACCGCCACTGTTTTCGGTACATCCTCCGGATAGTATTCCAACCCATACGTACGAACATAACGACCAGGGGCAGAGGGAGGAGCACCAGAAGAGCCAGCTTCCAGTCGGCGATAAAGAGCAGAGAGGCAACCCCGGCTAAGATGAAGAAATGATTTATTCCATGGCTTACCGCCTGCTCGATGAACCGTTGAATTACTCTGGTATCGTTGTTTACCCGGTTCATGAGATCGCCCGTCTTTCGTGTGGCAAGATATCCCAGGGACAATGCCTGAATTTTAATGTAGACCATGGCTCGTAGATCTTTAGCCAGGCCGTTTCCTACTTTTGCCATTGTCCTTCCGCGCAGAATACTCAACGCAGCATTCAACAGCTGTGCCAGGCCTATGCCCCCAACGATAAGGAGAATATATGCTAAATCCCTCTGCTGCGGAACCAGGTACCGATCGATGAGAATGCGATAAAACTGGGGGATCATCAGAGACAGGGCTGTAATGCAGCCAAAGAAAAACAGGGCGATGAGAAGGTGGAGAATATAGGGTTTGAGGAAACTACTGAGGCGTCGAAAAACAGCGAGCTTGCCAACACAGGCCGGACAGACCCGGGCGCCTTCGGGATAAGCACGGCCGCATTGCTCACAGTATTTCTGCTCATCGAAGCCGGTAAATTGCGGCTGCAGACCGCTCTGCAGCTGGTCCACCGCCCGGGCTAAACTTGAGTAACCCGGAACGTATTCCATGGTGTATCGAGCCAGAATCCTGGACCGGCCGCGAATACATGCTTCCAGTCTACCGTTACCGACAAGGGTCGATGACCGGCAACTTTTAAGCATATTAATGTTGTATTCCTGAGTAACATTTCCGCGGGTCAGGGTAATCAGCTTTTTCTCTGTGATAACAGTATAGCCCGGAAAGTATTTACCCTCCCCATCCAGATTATCAGGCAGCGAGAACAGGATTTTTTCATCCGGCGCTATCTCTTTGATCTTCTTCTTTTCCCTATCCGGTAAAGGGTATAACAGTTTCATCTCTTTCCTCTACAAAAGGGATTCCACAATTTTCAGATGCTTCCCTGCCAGCTTCTCATATTCCGGGAGCTCAAAACGATTACCATCCACATCGAAGATGAGTAGATCCATCCCCGAAAGAAATCGGACACTGTTGTCTCCCACTTTTACTGTAAAGCGGCAAAAACCGCTGCCGGTCACCACTTCCCAGTAGGTATAACCGAATTCCTGCTTGAGAGATTGGATTTTCTCTATCGTCGGCGTAAAGTAGCGGCGTTCCAGCTCTTCTTCCAAAAGCTTCGCGGTCTTTCGCGGGTAACTCGCCAGATCCTCAATCATGCCGATCTCTTTATCCTCATGATCACGCACGGAGATGAACTCTTTTTCTCTCGTTAAAGGAAAGGAGCGGTAGAGATGGATACGGGGATAGCTCTCTTTCCCGCCGATGCGAAGACTGAGGAATCCCCCTTCCGTTCTTTTAAAAAGTGTCTCGGCTGATTTAAGACGACGAAAACCTTCCTCTTTTTTCATGACGTTCCCACACCGATTATTTTCAAAGCTTCCCTCTCTTTATTTACCATCTTGTGGTAAGATCCTTTTTTCCCCATAAGCTCGGTATGTGTGCCGGCCTCCAGAACCTTGCCTTTTTCCAGGACAACCAGCCTGTCCGCCCGTCTCAGGGTGGAAAGACGATGCGCGATGGCTATGGTCGTCCTTCCGCGGATCATCCGCCCGATAGCCTGCTGGATCTTCTGCTCCGTCCTGGTATCAACAGAGGAAGTAGCCTCATCGAAGATGAGTATTCGTGGATCTCTCAGCAGGGCTCTCGCGATGGCTATCCGCTGGCGCTCGCCCCCTGAAAGGTCCACCCCCTTTTTTCCCAGCAGAGTGTCGTATCCGTCGGACTGCTTTACGATAAAATCGTGGGCATTTGCCGCCTTCGCAGCTTTTATTATTTTCGATAGTCCGGCATCCGGATTCGCATATGCTATGTTTTCAGCAATTGTTCCGGTAAATAGATACGTATCCTGCAGGACGATTCCAATCTGTGAACGAAGATCGGATATGGATACATCTTTGATGTTCACCCCATCGATCCGTATCTCCCCCTCCTCCACATCGTAAAGGCGGGTTATGAGGTTGGTAAGGGTGGATTTACCCGCTCCTGTATGACCCACCAGCCCGATCATCTCGCCGGAGGCTACCTCCAGGTTGATTGAGTGAAGCACGGGTTTATTGGGCTCATAACTGAAGGTTACATCCCGCAGGCTCAGGCGTCCTTCCATTTCGGGGAGTCTTACAGATTTCGGACTTTCCCGCACTTCCGGTTTAGAATCCAGGATTTCGAAGATCCTCTGGGCAGCGTTCATACAGCGGGTCCACCACTCCACCAACATTGTCATGAATTGAAGAGGACCGTAGAGCAAGGCAAGGTATCCCACGAAGGTCATCAGCGTTCCGAAGGTCAGAGATCCGCTCACTACTCGCCATCCGCCGAAAGCCCAGACTATCAATCCGCCCAGCTGCATGATGAAGAGAAGAAAGGGGAAGACAGTCACGGAAAGACGCCTGGCATCCAGGCTGGCGGCATAGAGACCCTGATTGACGGGAATAAACCGCTCCACCTCCTGATCCTCTTTGCCAAAGGCCTTTACCACTCGAAAGCCCGTCAGGGTATCGTTGACAAGGGAAGTGAGGATGCCCCGCTTTCTGAAGAGCCTCGAGAAGAGCGACCAGAGCCTGGGGAAAAGCCTTTTTGAGAGAAGCACGATGACCGGCGCCGGGATGAATGCGAATAAGGCTAGTTTCCAGTTCATCAACAGCATAATCGTGCCGACGCCGATGATTGTCAGGCTGTTTGCCAGCAAATAGGGAACTCCGTCGATAAAGAAGTATTGAAGCTGTAGAGCATCCCAATTCACCCGCGTCATCAATCCGCCTGTCTGTTTTTTATTGAAGAAACTGAGAGAAAGACGCTGCATAGCGGTAAAGATGTCGGTTTTAAGATCGAAAAAAACTTGCGCTGTTACCTTCGCATTGATTCTACCATAGGTTATATCCAGGAGCATGGAGAGAACCTGGGTACCAACCATTAGTAGAATTATGGAAATGATCTGTCCGTAATACCTTCCCCCTTCTGTAAGCACCTGGTCGAAAAGGATCCTTCCACCCAGGAACGGTACGCAGAGCTTCATCAATGAACTTGATAGAATAAAGAGAAAAATGAGAGCTATCCTGTTCCTGTATCGGGGCAGATAGGATAGAACTCTTAAAAAGAGCGATCCCTTATCAAGGCATTTGGGACAGATCTGTCTTTGAGGATCAGGGAAACGCCTGCCGCACCGGGGACAGTGGGCGGCAATATTATCTCCGGCGATTTCCGTATCGGACAGCTTTTCCCCTTCCTTGAGCCTGGTAACCAGCTTTGCGAAGCCGCTGAACTTTTTGACCCATGTGTTGGAAAAGCGGGATAGGGTCCTCTCTATTCCGTCTATTTTAGCGATAAGAATACCGGTGGAGACGAGATTCTCAACTTTCAGCTCTTCGATCTTCACCAGAGTAAACGAGTGAATGTCTTTGGAGTCGAGAAGAATCAGATCTTTCTTCGTGGCTGCAACCCAACTGTCACTGTAGTTGCCTTGATAATCCAAATCGGCTTTGACACACAGCTCGATCCGGTTTTTCAAAAACCCCTTTTCCCTGAGAAGTGACATGAGTTTTTGCGGTATTTCTTCTCTATAGTACATTCCACGCACCAATAATATACTGTTGAAAAAAAGACTTTATCGTAGAGATATTTTCCAGAATCGGACTGTGAAGATCAGTAAAACATGATTGAGCGGTATACTAAACCATAGTCTGTCCTCTGTCAACTATATAATCAAATATCCGACCTACCACCATGAAT
>CBDUZM010000091.1:0-9179 GCA_965371685.1 uncultured Spirochaetaceae bacterium
TTCGCTCAATGGCTGGCTTTTGAGCCGGGAAGCGGTTATCGATACAGTAATTCCGGATATATATTGCTGGGGGTCATCGTAGAAAAGATTACGGCGAAGACTTACTACAAATATGTTCAAGAAACGATTTTTGCACCACGCGGGATGCACGATACCGGCTTTTACAGAATGGATGAACCGTATCAGAATCTCGCAACTGGTTACTTTGAGGACGAGGAGCAAGGCGGAAAGCTCGTGGACAATAAGCTGTTGCGCGGGATCAGGGGGAGCTCCGCCGGAGGCGGGTGGTCCACCGCATCCGATCTTCTGAGTTTCATTCATGCGCTCAAGTCAGACAAGCTCATCAGCGCTGAAGTGCAATAAAGTATAACTTTATAGTGAAAATAAGCCATAAGTATTACGAAAATTCAATCTTTATTCTTATATGATAAATTTGACAGCTTTCTCATTGCGGATGTATAATAATGCCGCATATAGAAAAAAGCTATGGATAATAGTAAAAAGAAGTTTGAACTGGAACCTTTAGAACCCCGCCTTTTGCTGTCCGGAAACGGAATAGTCGATGAGGCAGTTGCTTTTGCAGATTTGACGGCTCTTTCTTCCACCGTCGTTCACGAGTATCAGATTTCTGACGAAATAACTCTCACAGATGTAAACACCACTTCTTATAATCCGGAATCGCAGCTTTCGAGCATATTTGATGTGAGTGAATTGTACACCGATTTACCGGACAAAGGTGATCAACCTGTTGTTCCGACAGAGGACTTCTCTTCAGATGGAGATATGGACATTTCCGGTGAAATTACTGGTGAAGGTGTCGAAGAGGAATCCATTAACACCGATAGTTCATTTGAATTCATAAGCGGCGATACAGCTCTGAGTAATACGGCGGCAGTGCCAGAGTATAGCGATTCGAATAATATAGCAGATGTATTAGTAGAAACACTCACTGCTCCGCACCCTCCCCCTGATGGTTCGGTCGAGACTCTCACCTTCCAAGCAGATTCAGCCGACCTTGCTCTTCAGGCTTCAGAACCGTCGGCAGGGGGCACACCTGCCGATCTGACGCTGATAGAGTTGACTCCTGTTATCGAAGAGGCTAAGGGTCGTTGGATCAATTCCGGTCTTCTCGATCAAGGGGAGATCGATTTCTTAGGTACGGTGAACTTTGAAATCCTTGATCTCGATGATTTGGCGCTTGGCTTTACCAGCGGCAGTGTCATTCAGATAGACATCAATGCAGCCGGCCATGGCTGGTTTGTTGATACGACGCTTTCCGATGATTCTGAATACGAGCTGGAAATTGACGGCCAATTGATCACGGATAATGAAAACAGCGAAGCCTATGGCCGAATGGACCTGTTGACTACAGTGACGCATGAATACGGCCATGCCCTTGGATATGCTCATATTGACGGCACTCTGTATCCGGGAGACGTGATGATCGAAGACCTGGATGCCGGGGTGCGGCGGAACATCAGCTCCGAGCTTCCCAACAGACAGGCGATGCAGGCCATGCGCACCGCTCTGACCGATCTTGCCGACAGTATTGAGACCTCTGCAGCGACCCTGAAACAATCTCTCGCCGCCGATTATAACATCCCCGGCCTGGATGCGTCCTTCAACGATATATTTGGAGAGGATGGACTCACCGCCTATATAGATCTGGATTCTCATCTCTCCGATTTCTTGTCTTCGATTGAATGGAGCACTGAATCCGATCCCCCCGCGGTGGCAGCGGCCCTGGTGCAGTATCTGGAGGACAATTGGATCGCCGCGCTTCCGGGTCTGGAGACCCAGTCGTTGACGCTATTGGAGCTCCAGGATGGAAGCGGTGAGACAGTTGGATTTCAGTTTGCTTTCGATGGGTCCGGTTCATTCATGCAGCAGGCAGAGTTGGATATCGATATCGACCTTGCATCAGTGGACATGGCTCTTTCGGATACGATTTCACTCTCCATTGCCGTCAACGCCGCCCTGGCCTTTGATTTCACCGTACGATGGGAGGACTACCTGCCGGACCAGGAGTTCACCTACGGTCCGATGGATTTTCACGCTTCCGCCGATATGGAAATTATAACCGGAGCAATGGCCGGACTTCTTGCCGTTCAGGTCGGGCATCCCGACGGCGAGAAAGCCCGGGTAAAACTCGATCTGGGCGGGTTCGTCCAGGTAAACGAGACCGGCGGTGAGTTGGAGCTCGTTCAGAGCGAAGACGTGAATGCACTGTATGTCTCCCTGCCGCTGTTTGCAGTGGAGAACGACGTCGCCCTGGGTAATCCCCGGGCGCCTCCGGCAACCGTGTATTTCAGAGATCCTGACCTGTTCGATCTCTATCCCGCCGAAAATCCCCCCGCCGGTCTGAACGATCTTCTTACATTCGATTTTACTGCACTCTCCGATCTGATCGATGCCGGATTCGTTGATTCCGCCGTTGATCCCGATGATCCCGGAGATCTGGGACTGGAACTCCTGGACGATCTGGTCACATCAGGGATATTGAGCCAGGAGGATTTCGGTTTTTATGCAGACCCGGCACAGCTAGCGGGTTTCCAGAGCACTGAGAGCGCCCTCTCCTTGATACCTCTGGTCACTGCTTTAGGAGACCTGGAAGCCGTCCTGGACGCGGACCACGCCCTCACCCGGCTCATATCAGGAACTAATTTTTCTGTGGCCGGTCTCCTGGGGATTTTCGACTACCTTTCTATCGGAGATTACATCGACTACTATCTCTATCCCTATCGGAACGCCGGGGAGATGCATCCCGACGGTCCAACCGTGGTTTACGCCACGGGCCACCCGGCCATGGACGAACTGGTAAGCTTTCTCGAGGACCACTGGCTGGACGGGCTTCACGGCAAGGGCTTTGGGGGCGGTATCGGCGGCTTGAGCTGGCAGCAGACAGCCGGCGGTGTCGAACTGATCTTCACCTCTCAGGACACGTATATATACACGGCGGAGATGCATCTCACCGACGAAGCCGGGGACCCGGATCAACTGGGGGCCCGCATCCATGAGGATGTGGAATTCGACGTAACCGTTACCACGGACATCGATCTCTCCTTTTCTGTCGATTGGCTGCCGGGAGAGGCACTGGTTGCGGTTCAGAGCTTCAATTTCCAGTCTTATGGGGAAGACCAGGGCTTGATCCTGGAGGGAGCGGTTGGCCCCTTGAGCGCGAGCTTCGGCCGGGAAGGGGCTTCCTACCAGCAGGCACATTTCAGCTATGAGCTGGAAGGTTCGCTAGAGTTGGCCGGCGACGATTTGGTCATTGTGCCTGATTCCATAGACCCCATTGCCGACGGCATGGAGATTGTGCTGCCCGTCTACACTTCGCTGGCGGGAAGCGAGCTTGGAGCAGGGCTTCCCATCCTCACGCTGTCCGGGCCTCTTTTTGCCGCCAACGGTGACCATCTGGACCTTGTGATTACGACGGAAAATTTCGAGCAGCTCTCCCAATTTTCCTCCCTCACCCTGGGGGATGTGGAGAACATGTACTTCGACCTTCTTCTCTGGATCAAGGATTTTAAAAAGCAGGATCTCATGGAAATGGAGATCCCATTCATCGGTCTGCCTCCCAACTATCTCCTGGATTTCGCTTCGGTGTTCGAAGAGAACGTTCTTGAGAAGATAGACTTCCTCCGGGATATGGTCTTTCTGTTCGGGTCCGGCGGCGCCATGAGTGTGGGCAGCCAGACCGTCACCGTCCAGCAGGAGCTCTTTGCCGAATACATGGTGGGAAAGTACCTGGCCATTCCGGGCGAAGGCGCCTTCGAGATTGTTGGTTTCACCGATCCGCAGACTCTGACCATCGATTACATGCCGACGGAAGATCTCGTCGATCTCTCCTTCGCCGTGATAAGGGATGTTTTTCCGGTTGGTGACGACGGTGCTATGACCGGCGGCAGCAGTGAATTTGTGTCGACGGCCGTCACATTCACCGAGGAGATGGTGGGACGGCAGCTTTCAATCGACGGTTTCGGAACTTATGAGATAACGGGGTTCACCGATGCGGATCATATAGCCATCGGCTACACCGCCGAGGGTGATCTTGTCAGTGAGCTCTTCGTCGTTCATGAAAAGGTGGAGCGGATATCCAGCCTGCAGGAGTATGTGGATGAGGTGGAGGAGTCGGGGGTGCTTTATCCCGGCATGCACGTAACATATGACCTGGCGACTAACACCCTGACCGTACCGATTACCTTCCAGGAGACGCCTCCGGACATCACGGGGATTCCCCTGGATCTGAATCTGAACTACGAGACAGAGCTGGTGGAGATCGTCACAGAGGCCACGGCCACTCTCCACGCTTCCATAGCGGGATCCATGACCCTCGTGATCGACGTGGACGGGGCCTCAGGCGCCGAAGATCCTGTATTCCTGGTGGATGGAGCACAGCTGACCGGATCCGCGGAATTCGAAGTCATCGATCCGGCCATCACGGCAAGGCTCGGATTTGTGGAGTTCAGCGCCGGAGGCGCCGGCACGGGTTCAAGGGTTAGTTTTGCCATGTCCGTGAGCTCTTTCCTGGACGCAGATGGCGATGCCGGAACCACGAATGATCAATCCTTTGTGATCCTCGACGCGGTGAACGGAGAGCTGGGTGATTCCTTTCACTTCGATCTTTCCGGTTCCCTGAATGCCGTTTTCGATGAAGTCGTGGTAGAGGGGCTTCCCGGCCTGGAAGTAAATCCTGCGTCCAACGCGCTGATCATTGGTATCAGTAATCTGGCGGATCCCGACTCCGCCGTTGTGGTGCTCCCGGAGCTGAATGTGGCGGCTCAGGATCTGAGCTACAGCGACATCCTGGAGGGCATGCTTCTGGCCAGCGGTTTCCTGCAGGACACGCTGTCAGACCAGCCCTTCTACAATGATCCCATACCGGGAGTGAACCGCTCGGTCGCGGATCTCTTCGATTTCATCAACGAGCTTTCGGATTTCATCGAGCTTCTGGAAGAAGAGCCCGTTGCGGCCATCCAGGAGGTCGAGCATAAGATAGAAGAAGCCCTGGGACTGGCGGACGAGAGCTTTGCACTGACCCTGGACGGGAGCGTCCTTTCCGTGGAACTTCGCTGGGACGTGGAATTCCAGGAAAGCTACGGCTTCAACCTTGACCTGACGGACATCCTTCCCCTCCTGGGCGCCGACGCTTCCATGCTGGAAGGATTGGGCGCCCTGACCGACATGCTCAACGCAAGCGGTACCCTGGACTTTTCCGTCTTCGCCGAGGCGGTGCTGCAGATGGGAATCGATCTGGCGCCTCTGGCACTGGGAGGTGCTCCCGATCTCTTCCTGTACGAATACGACGAAGTTTCCGGCGAAGGAACCCGGGCCCGGGTGGGCATCAGACTCACCGGATCCGACCTGGAGCTTGGTTTCCGGCTGGGCGCCATGGAGCTGGGTGTCAGGGACGGCTATGTGAATGTCGATAAGGACGGCGATCCGGACACGAACCCTGCCGACCGCTCCGATTACGCCGAGCTTGCCGTGGGCTACGAGAGCGGCGGACCTGAGCTGATCCTTTCCGGGCGGTTCGATATCAGCCTGCCGCTGGAGATGGTGGTCCTCGGCCTCTCCAGCACCTTTGGATATCCCCTTAGCATAGCCGGAGAGTTTACCAACGACGGCTTTGCGATAACCGATTACACGGTCCCTGACATCGCCGGAACCTACGAAGAGCTCCTGGAAGGTTTCACGGGAAATCCGATCCTGGAGATACTGAACGATCCTTCTTATGTCCTGGATAGCATCGATCTTGCACTGGGTTCCCTGGAGTTCGTCCTGGGGTCCAGCGTTTCCGAGAATCTGCCCCTGATCGGATCAAAGCTGGCCCATGCCGCCACGTTTATCCACGATTTCCGTACCGGTTTTTTAGCGGACCTGAGGGAAAAACTCAGCGGAAACGGCAGGGCCATCGAGTACATCAGAGAATCTTTCTGGGATGTCTTCGGTCCTGATGGGCTGGACATCATCCTGGATGGCGACGATTCGGGTGAGGTGACGGTCGAAGACATCCTGGTACAGTGGTGTGACGAGAACGGTGTCGTCCTGGAGGACTGGGAGCTCGGCGGCGAGGTGCCGGGCGGCGCCGACGCCATCCAGTTCATCCTTCCCCTGGGCGGAATGATTTTCGGCACCGGCATCGATATTCCGCTGGATTTTGACATTCCGGGCCTGGGCCTGGACATCGACGGCGGGTTCGGCCTGGAGATAGGCTGGAGCCTCGATTTCGGAATCGGTCTCAGCCTGAACGACGGCTTCTACCTGGTCACCAACGCGGATGAAGGCGACCCCGAGCTGGAGCTTACCGTAGACGCCTTCCTGGACGGCTCGCCCCTGGATCCTGATGACTACACACCCTTCACGGCTACCGGCAAGCTGCTTTTCTTCGAGCTGGTGGTAACGGACGGCTTCGTGGACGACGGGTCGCGGCCCAGCGGCGTGAGGGGGGCCTTAAGCATCGATATCAAGGGCACGGAATCGAACCGCATCACCTTGAACCATCTCATGTCCGCCAGGATGAAGGATGTTTTCGGCATCAACTTCGGAGTGGCTGCTGATCTCAACCTGCTGATGGAACTGGGAGTAGCGGATGCCACAGGCCTTCCGAAGCTCAAGGCGGACTTCATCTTCAGCTGGAGCTGGGACTACGAGAACGGCGCCACCGATCCACAAATC
Organism: uncultured Spirochaetaceae bacterium; assembly: GCA_965371685.1. Lineage (GTDB taxonomy): Bacteria > Spirochaetota > Spirochaetia > SZUA-6 > CAZLRN01 > CBDUZM01. The sequence goes on from CBDUZM010000091.1 coordinate 6,679, forward strand.
GATCTGGCCAACCTTCGCCTGGACCTGGGCAGCGTCATCTCCGATTTCCTCAAACCGATCGCCGAGAGCATCTCCGAAGCCCTGAAGCCGGAGGAGGAAGTGATCGATGTTCTGAATACTCCCATCCCCGGTCTCGACTTCGTAATGGATGATCCAACCCTGAAGGGCTTCATCAATCTCCTCCTCCAGATGAGGGGCTACAAACCCATCGACTGGAGCTTTGTCGACGCATCCGCGTACATGCTGAATATCGTAGACACTGTGGCTGAAATGCCTGACGGAGAGAACATCGAGATCCTCCTGGGCGACATAAGGAACTTTGCGTCGGGCAACGTGGTAGCTGAGCAGGCTTCGGATCCCTGGGCGGCGGCGCCGGATTATGCCGATCTATTCGACCAGCTGTCGTCTGATAGTAAGGGGGGCACGACACAGGACCGGCGGGGATTCGAGTTCAAGTCCTACCTGACGGACATCGGCAATTGGATGCAGCTCCTGACCGGAGGGGATGCGACCTTCTTCATATACGAGATGCCCCTTATGGAGTTTGATTTCAAATTCCGGCAGCGCCTGGCGACCTTCATGGCAGGTCCTGTTCCCATTACTATTTCCGTCTTGGCCGGGGCCACCGCCGGAGCGGATCTCTCCTTCGGCTACGACAGCTTCGGCATCCGAAAAGCCCTGGCCAGCGGCAACGGGTGGGACGTCCTGGACGGTTTCTTCATAGGCGACCACGACCGATATGGGTTCGACAAGGATGAGTTCTATTTAAACGCCTATGCCGGTCTCGAGGGAGCTGTTGACCTCCTCATCATACGGGGCGGATTACGGGGCACCATCACCCTGGATGCCGGCATCGATCTTATGGATATCAACCACGACGGCAAGATCCGGGTCTCCGAAATGGTTACCATGTGGGAGTACGACGGCGGAGGTTTCCTGAACCTGGTGAACATGCATCTCACCGCGGGATTCCGGGCCAGCGCCTTTGCCGAGGTCTTCGCCCTCTTCAGCTACGAAGAGGTATTCGATGCCACGATTTTTGAGATTAATTTTGTGGATATCGACCATCAGGCGCCCCAGGTGGCGCCGAAGCTGGCCCACGTAGAGGGGGATACCCTTTACCTGCACTGCGGCGCCCGTGCGGGAGATCGCCTCTATATCGACAAGGACGACGGCGGTGAGGATTTCACCCTTGCCGGGTCGGGCGGATCCGTCACGGTGAGCTACGGTGAGTGGACCCAGACATACGATGGCGTGGACCATGTGATCGGTGACATGGGGGCCGGCAAGGATACCCTGGATGCCTCGGAGCTATACGACGTTACCGTTGCAATAACCGCCGGAGATGACAGCGATACTTTGATATGCGGACCCGCCGGAGGCTTCCTTTCCGGCGGCGCCGGCAGCGACGTTCTGGACGGCTCTCTGGCCGTTGATTCGGTGAGCCTCTACGGCGGATCCGGTGACGACCGCCTTACCGCCGGAACGGGAAGCGACACTCTCTCCGGCGGGGATGGAGACGACCGGCTGATCGGAGATGAGGGGAACGACATTTTGGACGGCGGAAGCGGAATCGATGTCCTTCAGGGCGGGCCGGGAAACGATACCTACGCCTTTGCCGATGCCTTCGGCGAGGACCGGTTCAGCGATACCACAGGCACAGTGACCATGGACTTCACCGCCATGACGGAAGATCTCCTGGTTACCATCAGCTCCCGGGCAATGAATTACCTGACCGACGGCGGATATGTCTCCACTCCCAGGACGGAAGTCGTCGAGATCCGGCTGGGAGAAGGCAACGACAGCGTCTACGTTTCGAGTTTTCCCGAGCGGCTGATTACCGTTCGCGACGTGGGCGGAAACGACTCCTACCATTTCTGTCTCGGTCGTCCCGGATCGACGAGACCGGACGGGATTTTCCATATCGCCGATACCGGAGGAAGCTTCGACGAGATCATCGCCGAGCAGAAGTACAGCGCTTCCCCTATCGAGCTGAACCACTACGCCATCGTCAACGGCCGGGAGATCATAACCCTGGAAGACGGGGTGGAGAGGGAGACGCTGTACGGCAGAGCGGGATTGTTTACCGGTCGCCACGCCCTGACTTCCGACGTTTCCATCGAGGAGTGGGGCGGAAATGTCACCTTCACAACCACCGATCCGGGCAACATCTCTGATCTCGGCACGGCGGGGCTGCGGGTCATCGCTCCTGAGATAGATATGCAGAGCGAGGTCTGGGCCGCTCACATCGTCATGGACTCCCTCCGGACCCTTGACGTGGTGAAGCGGCTGGTGGCCACGCGGGACGGCTACATCGATCTCCGAACCTATGCCGACAGTACAGACATCAACCTCTACTACGATCTGATGGTCTCCGCAGGCGCGGCAGATGATGGCGAAGGATCTGGCTGGATACGGATGACCGTTCCGGACGGATCGATCCTCAATCATACAGGGATGAAGATCATGGGAACGGATTCATACCTGGTGATGGCCGCCAA
>CBDUZM010000092.1:0-9145 GCA_965371685.1 uncultured Spirochaetaceae bacterium
CTATTTCAAGAGAGCAGCCCAGAGGGCATATTGTGCAGATAAGCTCTTCCTTCACTTCAAGGCGCCGTCCATTTGAAAAAGAATTTCTACACTGTCAAGACTTTCCGGAAGCGCCGGAAGAGGCAGCCTGATCATGCTGCTCGGTGTCACCTTTTTAAATTTCCTCCTGTAGACAGTCTCTTCCCCGCTCCTGGCCACGAGAGTAACGTTTTCCATAGGAGCTATAGCTCTCAGAGAGACCTGTGCCTTTCTTCCTGCCTGAACTCGCGAAGGCAACATATATCTCACCATGTTTCCCGCTCGAAGATAAACATCCTTCCCATGTTCCAGCGTATTCTGAAGAAAAAGTGCGGCTTTCCTGCCGCAGAATTCCGCCTCTTCCGAAACGTAATCCACCAGATCATGTACATGAAGGACATTACCACAGGCAAATATCCCCGGCACAGACGTCATAAGGTTGGAGTCAACTACGGCGCCCCCTGTTACAGGATCGAGAGTTACACCGGCTTTCAAAGAGAGCTCGTTTTCTGGAATAAGACCCACGGAAAGCAGCAGCGTATCGCAATGCAGGGTAAACCGCCCCTCCCGTCTGGGCTCGTTCAAGGTATCCACAGCACCCACCTCTACAGCTTCGATTCTTCTGCCTCCGATTATCTTCGTTATGGTATGGGACAGATAGAGCGGTATATGGAAATCCATCAGACACTGAACAATATTCCGTGTAAGGCCGCCGGGAAAAGGCTGCAGCTCGATCACCGCCTTAACATGTGCCCCCTCCCATGTCAGACGTCTGGCCATGATAAGCCCGATGTCCCCTGAACCCAGAATCACCACTTCTTTTCCGGGCAGGTAGCCTTCCAGATTTACCAACCTCTGAGCCAATCCCGCAGTCATGATACCGGCCGGCCTGCTGCCCGGAATGTTAATACTGCCCCTGTTTTTTTCCCTGCAGCCCATGGCCAGTATGATGACGGCGGCGTCAACCCGGATAAGCCCTCTATTCTCGGCAAGCATCATCAACCGCTTGCCCTTACCGCTGTCAATAATATCGAGGACAGAGACGCCGGTCATTATTTCCACCCCTGAATCCGCAGACATCCGGAGGTAACGCTCGGCGTATTCCGGACCCGTCAGCTCTGTCCGAAATTTGTGAATGCCAAAACCGTTGTGAATGCATTGGAGAAGCACTCCGCCGGGATAATCCTCCCTCTCGACAACGAGCACCTGCCCGGCGCCGCTCTCCTTTAAAGCCACGGCAGCCGCGAGACCGGCAGGACCGGCGCCGATAACCACAGCATCCCTCTTCACTTCAGCCGGCCTCACGATCGAGCTTAGCAAGCCTAATTTTCACTATTTCAGAGCCCGGGCCTTTCTTGCTTATTTTTTCATAGGGAATACCTGTCTCACGGCTCAGTATTTTCATTATCCGGTAGGAGCAGAAGCCCCCCTGGCATCTACCCATGCCGGCCCGTGTGGCGAATTTTATACCATCCATAGTAGTATGCCCTCTTCTGACTGCCTCGATTATTTCCGCTTCGGTTACGTTTTCACAGCGGCATACCAGCCGACTGTACCGGATGTCTTCCCGCGTCAACTCCGTTATCCTGTCATACTCCCCGTTCTCCACGAACCTGCGGGTCTTCATGAATGGTTTTCGTATTGGATCGAAGTCTTTTCTTACCTCGAGCCGCAGCTCCTCGCTGAGCAGCGATTCCCTTACCACTTCGGCAATCGCGGGCGACGCGGTTAGACCGGGTGACTGGATACCCGCAGCGTTGATGAAGCCCCCAACCTTCGAGCTCCCGAGAATAAAGTCCTCGCCGGTGGCAACCGGTCTTAGGCCTGTGAAAGAAGTAATTACATCGCCGGCCCGGATGGCCGGAACCATCCTCTGGGCGTGCTCGAATACTTTTTTCAGCCCGTTCCTTGTGGTATGAAAATCATCCTTGCTTTCAGCATACTCGGCCGTCGGTCCGATCATAACAGGGCCGTCAACGGTGGGAATGACGAGCAACCCTTTTGATTTCTCTGAAGGCACCGGAAAAATGACCCGCCGTACCAAATTTCCAACCCTCCTGTCAAGCAGATACTCTTCCCCCTTTCGGGGATGTATTCTGAAATCCGTAATTCCCACTAGCGACGCCAGCTCATCCGCATAAAGCCCGGATGCATTGACTATATAGCGGCTGCTCAATTTCAACCCCGATTCCGTCTCTATATGGAAACCCTTCAGACTCCTCTTTCCTATCCAGACAACCTTCTCGCCGAGAAGAAGCTCCACGCCGTTCTGCACTGCGTTCTCAACCAGGGCAAAGCAGTACTCGTAAGGTCCGATTATACCGGCCGTGGGAGCGAATAACGCACCCTGCAAGTCGGGATTCAGATTGGGCTCCATCTCCAGGGTCCTCTCCCTTCCCAGGAGCTCGAGATAGAGGACATCGTTCTCTATACCCTGCCGGTAGAGAGACTGGAGCGCCCGGTTCTCCTCCTCCGTAAAGGCGATCACCAACTCCCCCCTCCGCTCGAACGGAAACCCAAGCTCCTTCGCCAGACGATCGAACTCCCTGTTTCCACTCACAGCCAGCCTGGCCTTCAGTGAACCTTTTTTAGAATGGAATCCGGCATGTATTATGCCGGAGTTCGCTTTACTCGTGCCAAAGGAAACATCGCTTTCCTTTTCAATAAGAACGATGTCTATCTTGTACCGGGAAAGCTGCCTTGCTATGGCAGCCCCTATCACTCCGGCGCCTATGACAGCAACATCATAATGGTTCATCAGCCAATAATAATCCACCGGCTTTGACTATACAAGGCTTCTCTTAACTTCCTTCACTCCCCGGTGGATTGCCTATTTTTACAAAAAAGAGTAATATTAAATAACTTATGGAAAGAAAACAGTTTACCTTTATCGTTATTGCCATTCTCATCGTTGTCTTCATTTGGAATCCCTTTTCAAAGAAATCCTCGTCTCAGAAAATCCCTCCTCCCAGGGTCGACAGAGAGCTGGCGGATAGTATGAGTGAATACGTGCAGTCCCATTACAAATCTCCCGAGGCCTACATTGTAGATGCCTTCAGAACCAGAGATATCATTTTTCTGGGGGAAATCTTGAAGATAAAGGAGCACGTGGAGCTGGTGCAGAATCTGATACCCAGGCTGTACGAAGCGGGAATTACGACACTGGGAGTTGAATATGTCTTATACGACGATCAGGAAAAGATCGATAAACTCATTACATCGAGGTATTACGACGAAAAGAAGGTCAGGGAGCTTTTTCTTGTCCAGATTGGAAATTGGGGCTTTCAGGAATATGCCGATATTTTCAAGGCTGCCTGGGAATTGAACAACGCTCTTTCCTCAGATGAAAAGCCCTTCCGGGTATTAGGATTAAGCGTCAGGCAAAATTTAAAAATTGTAAAGTCGGAGAAGGACATGAACGATCCCGATATCAAGAAGCAAATTTGGGCTTTCGGTTTTCCCAACACCTTTATGGCAAACACCATACGCAAAGAAATTATTGACAAGAAGGAAAAAGCCCTCATCTTCTGCCAGTTAAACAATGCCTTCACCAGATATCGATACAAGCAGTATGCGGAAAATGTCGAGAAAGAAGGTTTCAGCGAACTGCGTTCGGCGGGAAACATTGTTTACGACAGAATCGGCAGCCGGGCAGGAACTGTATTTCTGCACTTCTTCTGGCCCGATGCGAAAAGCATGTACGGGGTCGCCTATGCTGCGGACGGCGTCATGGACGCGATGATTTCCATCCTGCCGGAAGAACGTATGCATGCCGGATTCGACACCCTGGGGAATCCCGTCTCCGATACTGTAATAAAAGACGGTGACTTTACCCTCGATTATGAAAACCTGACCATCAAAGACCTGTGCGACGGCTATGTTATTCTGGGCCCTCTACATGAATATACAGCGGCAACACCCATACCGGATCTCTTTGATGAACACAACATTCAGGAAGTAATCGTCAATTTCCCTTTTATAACAGAAAGTATCCCTTCTGAAGACCCTGCGAAGGCCGCACAAAAATTGAACGAAATGCTTGCCTCAGAAGCACAGGCTATTGAGAAGCGTCTCGAAATGTTTAAATACTGACGGTTAATTTTTCGGAAGGATGGTTTCCATGGATATCTATGATATTATCAGGACTCGAAAGAGCGTACGCTCCTTTGACGATCGCCCGGTGGAACCGGAAAAACTTAACAGGCTGCTGGAAGCCGCCAGGCTGGCGCCGTCCGCCAGCAATCGCCAGGAGTGGCGTTTTGTCGTTGTTACCGATTCCAAAAAACGAAGACGATTGGCCGAAGCTGCAAGCCAGTCTTTCGTGACCCAGGCGCCGGTGGTGCTGGCCTGCTGTGCAGAGACAGACCACCACGTCATGCGATGCGGTCTTCCATGCTATTCCATAGATGTTGCCATCGCAATCGATCACATTACGCTTGCCGCCGCATCGGAAGGATTGGGAACATGCTGGATAGGCGCTTTCGATTCCCGGTCGGTAAAAAGTATCCTCAATATACCCGGTGCAATCGAGGTAGTCGAGCTGCTTCCTCTTGGATACCCCGGCGAACCTACACCTGTACCCAAGAACAGACTCATGATAGAGGAGATAGTGTACTACAACGAATGGCGGGTTACAAAGAGCCCCGGCTGACGTCACTTCGACAGAGTACTGTAAAATCGTTGGGCAGATAATCGCGAATAATCTTCACCTGCCAGGGATACGGTTTGATAAAAACTTTCACCTGGTCCTGAGAAAAGTAATAATAACGGTTGTCTTTATCCGGCGAGCCTTCATCCAAAAGATTGAACACCACCGCTTCACGCGCGAGTTTGAAGAAAATACCCAGCGCTTCGTTTAAAAGCCCGATATTATCACCCAGATTTAGATTGAAGATACCTGAGCAAAAAACAATATCGAAGCGTTTATCTTTAAATGGATTTTCGGTAAATATATTACCCTGAAAAAATACGCCGTCGGGATACCTTTCCCGGGCGGCGCAGATCATTTGTTCGAGTATATCAATACCGGTATAATTCACGTCTATACCGGCTGCCTTCAAATAACCAAACAGGTCGCCAAGCCCACAGCCCACATCGATGAGCGATTTGCCTGCCAGGATTACATTATCTAAAAGCACCTGAAAACGCTTCTCATGAGAAATCGGGTCTTCCCAATCGAGAATCCGGTAGTGTTTTTTGTACCGGGAGATTCGCGGTTCATAGTGTGACCTGACAGACTCAGAAATTCGCTCATGCTTCTTCATGCCGGAATCGAAGGTACTCCTGCCGAATGCTTTTGTCAATCGCCCTCCATCTGTCAATCGCTCCTTCGATAGCGTTGTATCAGGATACCGGCGATGATGATCACCAGTCCTAAAATTGTGGAAAAAAAGAGCTCTTCACCGAGAACTACATGAAGCAGGAACAGGGAAATAAAGGGAGACAGGAAGACCAGGTTGCTCACAAGGGCTGTCGATTCTGCAAGCTTCAAGGCACTCAGCCAGAGAACAAAGGTAAGACCCATCTCAAACAGGCCAACATATACGACAGCCAGCGATCCGGCTAAAACAGGTAATTTCATTTCGCCAAAGACAGCGAGGACAATGATCGAATAGATAAAGCCAAAGGCGAAATTCAGACAGAGCTTCAGAACATCCTCCCTCCTGTCTTTGACATTGAAGAGCCAGAACAACGCCCAGACCAGAGAAGAGCCTACAGCCAGACCAATTCCCAGAGGATCGGAAAATCCAAAAGAAGAAAAGCTGCCCCTGCCCGCTATTACAGCAACACCGAAAAAGCTTAAAACCAATGCCGCAACGGTCTTGAGGTTTATACGTTTTCTGAGAATCAGGACAGACAGAAGCACGAGTACTATAGGCCAGGTGTAGTTTAGAACCAGAGCTTCCTGGCCAAGAAGCCGCGAATAAGCTTCAAAAAGAACCAGATAATAGAGGAAAGGATTCAGAAAACCGAGTCCGGCCGATTTTAAATATTCTTTCATTGAACAGGCGGCCAGCTCTCCGATCCTGCCCCGTAGTGTTATAATGACAAAAAAAAACAGAAAGGAAACGAATGAGGAAAAGGCGAGGAGCTGCAGCGGGCTTACATGCGTAAGCGCGATTTTAAACGCAGTTGCAATGGTGGACCACAATCCCACGGCGCCTAAAGCATAGAGCACCGCTTTTCTTTGGTTGACCATCCCAAGAGGCTACACCATCAAAAATTATTGAACAAGGGAGAAAAAGTGCGGCGCCGGCGTTAAAAAAGTGCTTGAAAAAGCACCATGCTTTTCTATATAATTTGCTAATGTATAATTTCGCTTATGTACTCACCACCCCATACTCTCTTCTTAAAAGCAGGACAGGGGGAATTCTGGCTCGTATCCTATCCATCACTAATCTCGATCTCCGTGCCGTCAAGATCTTTGCGCCGTCCGACAGGATGGTCGATGACTATTTTACAGCTTTTAAGAAAGATCGGCTGTCGGAGCACAACAGGGATCTCTTCCTCAAATATATCGATCAGAATCTAAGAGCGGACAATCCCAGCCGCATAGGCAACCGCTGCATGCTCCTCGTCTTCGAAGGCCGGGATGCTACCGGCATTATCAGAAGGGTTGTGGGCCATATTACCCACAAACCGAAAGGCGATACGTTGAGGGGCACCTTTGGTGACTTCATTTCCCACGGAGGCACCCCGATATACTTTGAGCCTGCCGTTCTCTGTGCATCCGACGAAGAAGCGGCCCGGGAACATCTAACTGTTTTCAAGAAGTACGCTTATAAGGACGGAGGGATAATTACCCATTGTCTGCCGGATTCCGAAAAAGAGAAAGAGCGTGAAACTACTCTGGTTATGCTCAAACCTGACAACTTCAGAAAGAAATCTTCGCGACCGGGAAACATCATAGACATGTTTTCAAAAACCGGTCTCTACATCGTGGGCGCCAAATTGGTTCAGTTCAGTGTTGCCCAGGCGGAAGATTTCTACAGCCCTCTCAGAGAGCTTATGGAAACCCTTCTTGAAAAAATCGTGAGGAAGAGGATTGAAGATATCTTCCTGTCTCAGCTTCCCTTCAAAATCAGTCCAGATGACCTGGATTATATAGCAAGGAGACTGCGGAAGAATAACGCTGTTTACGAGTTCAACCGGGTCATCGAGTATATTACCGGCCTCAATCCGACCCTGACCAGCAAGAACGATTACCACACCCCCAGCAAGGAGAAATGCCTTGCTATCCTCTACCACGGTGTGGACGCTGTAAATAAAATTCGCGACAAACTGGGCGCCACCGATCCTCAACTGGCGGAAGAAGGAACGGTTCGAAGTGAATTCGGTCATGATATTCTCAGAAACGGCGTGCACGCCAGCGATTCTACTAAGAACGCCCTCAGGGAGAGAAAGATCGTTGGACTGCTCGGAAAAGAGAAAAGCGAGCTGGATGACATTCTTCCTGATTAACGGTGGCAAACACAGATTACTTACAGACGATCTTGAGAATAACCGAACCTCTCTCTCACCCCCGCGGGAACCGCATGCCTCTCTTTCTATGGTCCGCCCTTGATATCGATACGGACGATCGTGAAGCGGCCGAACAGATCATCCTCTCTTTGAATGAACGGGGCATCGCCCTTGCCGCTTCCTGGGACCACCGGCGCGAAGACAGCCTGGCAAGGGCTCTTCGCAATGCCCGGATACAGCAAGAGCACGGCCTGGAAGTGTGTGTTAACGTTAACACTCTGCTCCACCGTTTTTGCACAGGAGAGGAGATCACCGCTCATATCGATGAAGACGGGAACCGTTTTTTCGACACTTCTTACCAGAAAGATATCCTGCTCGGTTGCCCTTTTGCCCTGGCGAGTCGTTATCCCGAAATTAAAAGGCGCTTCGAGCCCTTTACGCAGGCATACGCAAAGGAAGGCATACCTATTTTCTTCGCTTTCGCGGACTGGGAAATCGACGGAGTCATGGAGTGGAACGAATCGTGGTCTCTGTCTAAGCGATGTGTCCGCTGCCGTAAGAACATACCGGACATAGGGAATTTCAGCTCATACCAATCGGTAATCAGGGAAATCCGCGCGGGAATGCAGAGGGAAACCTTTGCCGTACCTTTGAAGGCTCGCTTTCCCGGTATCCTGGTATCGAATTATGGAGTTTACCCGCACAATGGGATTCGCTACTGGTATGATTACTTCGAAGAGATCCCGGTTAACCTTCCTCACTTGAAAGACGGAAATGCACGGTACAGAAAGTGGCATCACGAGTTTGCTTCCACCGGTTATACTGCGGCTATGCCTGTAGTCTACCCCTGGAGCAGGCTGTTTTCCTTCTACGATTTCCCCCAGACAGATTACCGCTGGTTCTACAATATGCTGCTGGCAGCCGGTAATGCCGGTGAGCACACACCTTCCGGTACACCGGTAATTCCATCTGTGCATAAAAACACCATTTTCGAACGGGGAAAATCAGATCCCCGTATCCAGGGGTTGAGCAGGGAGAAATACCGCGAGCTTCTCTGGCATATGCTGCTGAGGAACACATCGACTTTTTTCCTCTGGTGCCGTAAAGAAGAGATCGAAGATGAGCTTCCTGTTGTTCACGAAGTGTATTCACAGAGCCTTCTCCATTCCGACATCCTGAGCGGTGGGGAAGCACTCCTCTTCGATGTTCCGAGGGAATCCGGTCCTGTAATCTCCGCTGTCCTGCACAGCGGCACACTTTTGCTCCGGCGCACGGATTTCTACGACACCGACGAAATATGCACCATAAAGGTTGAAGGCAGACTCATCGATGTGCCTCGCCGCGACGGCGAATGTCAGATTTTAGCGCTGTAAACACGATCAGCGACGCCAGGTCCGCCCAATTCGCATCGAGCCATAGCAGGGGTTTTTCCACATCGCGCTAGAAAAACTTGAAGCGTTCATCTCTGTGGACCTTGGCCATGCCCTCCAGGCGAATGGAGAACCAACGGCCGGCGAATGCCGGCGGAACAGATTCGATCTCCCGTTGAGAAAGAGGGGAAACGCTCTGATAGGCTTTTAAAAAGATCGTGCAACGCCCGTCGTCCAAATCCACCGCCTCCGTCAGCGACCAGATGTCCGAGGAATCGACCCTTCGCGGCTTAGAC
>CBDUZM010000093.1:0-9118 GCA_965371685.1 uncultured Spirochaetaceae bacterium
GCGAGGCGCAGCGCTTCCAACTCATCAATCGTGAGTAAAACCAGATCAACTGAAGGCAGAGGCATTCGCTGCGGCATAAAAAAAAAGCTTTGCGGATCGAAATTAATCCATCGCGGTTTAAGCGGACGCGGCATTCTATATCCATCCTCATGAATATTTTATGAGCATATGCTCATAAAATATATAATATCTTCCTGTTTAAATGTCAAGCAGTCAACAACCACCCGCAAAGCAGACGGCTTCAGCTCTAGTCAATATCATATCGAACATGGCAAATCTATTGACAAATGAGAATATGCTCATTATATTTTTTAATAATGTACACCTTTCGATGAAGTATTAAAAGGGGATGAATAAAATGGGTAAGATATATTTTCCACAGTATGCCAGAGGAAGAGATGGGTTGGAGTTAAAACCGGGCGAAACAGTTCTAGAACATATCCGACAAACAGGCGGAATAGAAATAGACTCGGAATGCGGCGGTGAAGGTATTTGCGGACGAGATGCCATCAGACTGGAAAAAGGGGCAGAATCATTAACGGAATTAACCGATACGGAAAAAAATTTTTTAAAGCAGGGCAGACTTAAGCCGGGCCAGAGACTTGCCTGTCAGGCCAGGATCGCAGAAGACAAACAGGATATTTACGTTTTCATTCCCGATTTTGGCAGGTATACGATACTGTCAGATTTTATAGAAACAGATGTCCGGATGGATCCTTTCGTCAGCAGAATTGACGGCCGCGTTGTACATGCTGACGGCGGAGATTTGGGACCTTATGAAGGCAGGATTCTCGGTTTAGCAATCGATGTCGGAACCACAACTTTAGTCATGCAGGTTGTTGACCTGGAGTCCGGAGAGAATGTCGGCAAGCCGGTTGCAAGTAAAAATCCACAGATAGCCTACGGCAATGAAGTAATTTCCAGGATTGGACATACGATGGAACACAAGCGCGGATTGAAAGAGCTTCAAGAAGCCGTAATCGATGGGATAAATCAATCCATAAAAGAACTGGAAAAACAGTTGGGCGAGGGAGAATCCCTTAGAAAGCACATCTACGATATTACTGCTGTAGGCAACAGCACGATGAGGAATATATTTTTCGGTGAGGAGGTTCATAGCCTGGGTGTTATACCCTTCGAAGCTCCTGATAATTCTTCATTGACAAGGAAAGCGGCAGAACTTGGGTTAGATGTCCATCCTCAGGCCAGGGTGTATGGGCCTCCATTAATCGGGGGCCATGCCGGTTCCGATTGCCTGGCGGATATCATCGCCACAAAGTTACATGAAAGTACGGAAATCGGAATGATAATCGATATCGGAACAAACGGCGAAGTAGTTGTGGGAAATAAAGATAAGATGCTGACTGCCTCTTGTGCTGCCGGCGGCGCCTACGAGGGTTATCAGATACGATGCGGTGTCGGCGCTATAGAGGGTGCCATTACGCAGCTTAAAATAGAGAATGGACAGGTGAACTATAAAACCCTTGGGAATAAACATCCTCTGGGTGTTTGTGGTTCTGGTGTCATAGATTTGCTCGCGGAGCTGTTGAGAAGCGGAGTTATGAATCAAAAAGCGAGGATAAAAAAGAATTTCCATATAACAGACAGCATCTCTATTTCGCAGAACGACATCAATCAATTAATTATCGCTAAAGCCGGATTGCGTATCGATCAGGACCTTTTAATCCAATATTACGGCATAAGCCCGGAAGAAATAAAAAAGATATACTTAGCCGGTGCATTTGGAAATTTCATGGATATCGATAATGCAGCAGCCATTGGCCTTTTACCAAAAGTTCAGAAGGACAAATTTATCAGATTCGGCAATGCAGCGCTGGCCGGCGCCAGGGACATGCTTTGTTCAAAGCAAAAGAGAGAGGAAGCAGAGGGCATGAAAAAGGTCCTTACCCACCTCAAACCGAATGAGATAGAAGGAGAAAAATTTCAATATTTGGTAGCTGAAAACATGTATTTCAACCAGTCCATGCTGTAAATTATCTCATGCCTTCGCCCGACGCTAAAATCCCACCTTAATGTCCTGTAGAACGGGACATCTGAAAACAATTGCAATTAACCTGTTGAATTGGGTAAAATGGGCAAAACAGAAGGAGAGGATTTCATGGCGGATATAGATACTCCGGATGTCGAAGCAGCGCTCGAAACAAAGAATGGAACATTCAAAATTTTCAGTCTATCAAAGCTGGAAAGCAAGGGTTACGGTGAGATCTCTCGTATGCCCCGGACGGTTAAGATACTGCTTGAATCCATCCTGCGAAATATGGACGGCCGTCTGGTAACAGAGAGGCACCTGGATGCCATTCTCCAGTGGAAAACGAAACGGGAAGGCGAAATTCCTTTCAATCCGGCAAGAATCCTCATGCAGGACTTCACCGGTGTGCCTGCAGTTGTGGATCTGGCTGCCATGCGCAACGCTTTGAAAGAGATGGGGGGAAATCCGGAGAAGATAAATCCCCTTATTCCTGTGGATCTTGTAATCGATCATTCCGTACAGGTGGACCGGTATGGTTCCGCTTCATCCCTGAACCACAACACGAAAAGGGAATTTCAACGCAACAATGAACGCTACGAATTTCTCAGATGGGCATCAGAGGCCTTCGATAACTTTTCCGTAATTCCTCCTTCCACAGGTATCTGCCACCAGGTCAATCTTGAACACCTGGCAAAAGTAGTACTGATAAAGGAGAGTGAGGACGGAACGGTTGCCCTTCCCGACACCCTTCTGGGAACGGATTCCCACACCACCATGATAAACGGATTAGGCGTTCTCGGCTGGGGTGTAGGAGGAATCGAGGCGGAGGCGGCTGTGCTCGGGCAGCCCGTTTATATACCCGTGCCGGAAGTAATCGGCTTTCGTATTAGAGGGTTTCTCCCTGCCGGCGCCACCTCGACAGACCTGGTACTCACAGTTACTCAGATACTGAGAGAATACGGTGTGGTGGGTCGCTTTGTCGAGTTCTTCGGTCCCGGTTTAGACAACCTGGACCTTCCCGACCGAGCCACTATATCCAACATGTGTCCTGAATACGGCGCCACTGCGGCTCTTTTCCCCGTCGATGAAATCACCCTCGAATATATGCGCAAAACAGGCCGACCTCCTCAGCACATTGAAACAGTGGAAAACTACACAAGAGAGCAAGGTCTGTTTAGAGATCCCGATTTACCGGATCCGGAATTCAGCGACACTCTGGAGCTCGATATAGGGCAGGTGCTCCCCTCCATAGCCGGTCCGAACCGGCCGCAGGACAGGATTGCCTTGAGCGATGCGGGTAACAGCTATCGAAACCATATTGAAAGAATGAGCCCCGAAAACAGGAAGCAAAAGGAAACCCCCATACGCCTGGGATATCAGACGGTTAATTTAAACCACGGCTCTGTTGTCATTGCAGCTATTACGAGCTGTACGAACACCTCCAATCCCTCCGTTATGATCGGTGCAGGGCTGCTGGCAAGGAAAGCAGTCGAGTCCGGCTTGAAGGTTCCTCCCCACGTGAAAACGAGCCTTGCACCGGGTTCCCGGGTGGTCAGCCGATATTTAAAGCTATCCGGTTTGGCGCCTTATCTGGAGGCGCTCGGTTTTCATCTGGTAGGCTTCGGCTGCGCCACATGCATCGGCAACAGCGGCCCCCTTCACCCGGAAATCGAGAAAGCGATCCTTGATAACGGCCTGGAAACGGTTTCCGTAATTTCAGGAAACCGCAACTTCGAAGGGAGGATCCATCCGCTTGTCAAGGCGAGCTACCTGGCATCTCCTCTCCTTGTCGTGGCCTATGCACTTGCAGGCACAATGACCAGGGACCTGACCAGAGAACCCCTGGGCTGCGATCCCAACGGGCAGGAAGTCTACCTCAACGACATCTGGCCCACCGGGGAGGAAATCAAAAATATTGTCGAAAAATGCGTTACCCCGGGGATCTTTAAAGAAGAGTACACAAATGTCTACTCGAGAAACGAAAGCTGGAACCGGATCAAATTTGACGGCGGAAAGCTCTTCAGCTGGACCCTGTCATCCACTTATATAAGAAGGCCCCTGTTCCTCGAAAACCTTCCGGCAGAGCCTTATCCCCCTGGATTAATCGGCGCTGCCAGGGTCCTGGCCGTATTGGGAGATTCTGTTACAACAGACCACATTTCACCAGCCGGCACTATTTCCCCCGGCACTCCTGCAGCCGAATGGCTGCTCTCAAACGGCGTGGAGCAAAAAGATTTCAATTCGTACGGTTCCCGGCGGGGAAATCATGAGGTGATGATCAGGGGCACATTCGCCAATTCAAGGATCCGAAACCGGCTCGTTCCGGAAAAAGAGGGCGGTTTCACACTGCACCTCCCCGATGGTAAAGAAATGACCATATTTGATGCAGCACAAAATTATGCACGGGAAGGAGTTCCTCTCTTAGTCCTGGCGGGAAAGGACTACGGCATGGGCAGCTCCCGTGACTGGGCTGCTAAAGGCACGGCCCTGCTGGGTGCAAAGGCCGTAATTGCAGAAAGCTTCGAGAGGATCCACCGGAGCAATCTTATTGGAATGGGGGTCCTGCCCCTCCAGTTCAAAACCGGGGATAGTGTTTCTTCTCTGGGTCTGACTGGAAAGGAGGAATACGACATCGAGCCGGTCACAGAGCCCCGCCAGGAGCTTCGGGTCACTGTCGGGCTTGAGAAAAAAACAAAAGAGTTCAGCGTTACGTTACGCATAGACAGCGCTGCCGAGTTGGAATATTACAGGAACGGAGGCATCCTTCCAGCTGTTCTGAGAAAGATGGTTTGAAGAGAATTAAGGCCTCCATTTATGCCCTTAATCTACGGTTCCGATAAGAGGGGTAGGGGGTAACTCTACTCTTGAAAGGTAAAACATCCGCTAACACACGTCTTCTCTCAGGTGTTACTGCGTCCGCCGGAATTCTACTGCTCGCATCTCTCCTCGGTTACCTTTTCAAAGGAACACCCGCCCAGTCGGGCTTCCTGCTGCAGCCGGGATCATTTCTATTCAAATCCTTTCTCTGGGGAGCATTTTATGCTCCGGTATACCTCTTTTTCTGTACTTTTATCCTCATGAACCGTCCCTTTAGGAGAGACCGCCTGTACACCCTTATGTTGAGCATCATCCCTTTTCTCACATTCTCCTTTCTCCTTAAATTCCTCTTCGAGGCTGAATCCACTCCAATCTTCGACCTGATACATTTCTCTTTCGGCAGAATCCCGGGTATAGCCCTCATCGTCCTCCTCCTGGGATTGGAAATAATACTGATCTACCAGTTCCACAAATTCCTCTTTGGGGCTCGCAGCCCTCGTTCCAAAAAGCAGCGGCAGGGGCTTTATAAAAGGGAGCTATCGTTTTTATCAAAGGAAGAAGACTTCCAGAGCACGGAACCCGCTCCGCCGGAACCTCTGTCTGAAGTCTCTACTGCTGCGCCGGAGGTTTCTACTGCTGAAAACATACAGAACGCGGGCATCGAATCCCTCCCCTATGTGCCTCCCGCAGAAGAAGAAGAGGGCGACGCGAAAGTGCCGGAGCTCATACGTTTGGAGCTGTCCGAAGGAAATGCAGAAGCAGGGAAACACGCGGAAGAAGTTTCTCAGTGGGTCGAAGACGAGGATTTTGAGAAAGCCGAGACCGGGCTTCCTATAATCGAACAGGATAAGTCTGTAAAGCGCGGTGAAGACGTAAAACGCGGCGAGCCGGGCGAGAGGCTTCTATCCTATGAAAATTATTCCATTCCAATTACAGGAATCCTGCAGGACACAGCAGGGAGCGACTATTGGAGGGTCGACGAATCCACCCGGCGCAGCGGAGAAGTCCTTATGAGAACTCTTGAGGAGTTTAAAATTTCCGCAGAGCTTACGGGTATCCGGAGGGGCCCTGTTATTACCATGTTCGAGATCCTTCCCTCCACCGGCGTGAAACTCTCGAAAATCGTCAACCTGGCCGACAACATAGCCCTTCGTCTCGCCGCCTCTCGAGTAAGAATCGTCGCTCCTATTCCGGGGAAGCACGCAGTCGGCATAGAAGTGCCAAATAAAGAACGGGCCACAGTCCACTACAAGGAGCTCATCACACTGGACCTTTTTCAGAAGAGCAAGTATGAGATCCCGATCATCCTGGGAGTTGATATATCGGGAGAAGCCCAGATTGTCGACCTGGTCCAGACTCCGCACCTTCTTATAGCCGGCGCCACGGGATCCGGAAAGTCGGTCTGTGTAAACTCGCTTTTGGCCTCCATGCTCTACAAGAGGACTCCGGAAGAGATACGGCTCCTGCTCATCGACCCGAAAATAGTCGAGCTTAAATTTTACAACAATATTCCCCATCTGCTCACGCCGGTAGTCACCAATCCCAGGAGGAGCTTTCAGGCTCTCCAATACTGCATCTACGAGATGGAGCGCCGTTACACCCTTCTGGACAGCCTGGAGGTGCGGGACATCCGATCGTACAACCAAAAGATCAAGAAACAACGCCTGGCCGCCGATCCGCTTCCGTATATCGTTATAGTAATCGACGAATTCGCCGATCTGATGGCCACCACCGGAAAAGAGATGGAGACAACCCTGGCAAGGCTGGCCGCCATGTCCCGGGCAGTAGGCCTTCATCTCGTGCTGGCCACTCAAAGGCCTTCGGTCGATGTAATCACGGGCCTTATCAAAGCCAACATCCCGTCACGTATCGCTTTCATGGTAGCGAGTAAATTCGACTCGAGAATAATAATAGACGGTGTGGGCGCCGAGAAGCTCTTAGGAAGGGGCGACATGCTTTTCACATCGGCATGGGACCCCAATCCTATCAGGATACAGGGGGCTTTCCTCTCCGAGGAAGAGGTGGAAGCCATTACGAATCACGTGAAAACTCTCGGGGAACCTGACTATATAGACGACGAGTTTATCTTCGAGAACGAGGAAGAGGAAAAAGTACCTGAAGGGGAGGTGGACCCTCTAATGGAGCAGGCGCTGGATATCGTTATTGCTGCAGGCAAGGCTTCCGCCTCATACCTGCAGCGGAGGCTCAAGATCGGGTACAACCGGGCTGCCAGGCTGGTAGAGAACATGGAGTTGATGGGAATCGTAGGACCGCCCAATGGGAGCAAGCCGAGAGAAATTATCCACGTCCCGGACCGGCAGTAAAACTCCGGCCCGTCATAGTCATACCGTAATCCCGATCCATGCCGGCTTACCCTACTCTTGAAAGAGCCACGTGCTCAGATATCTCTCCCCCGTATCGGGCAGGATCACGACGATCAGCTTACCCTGATTTTCCTCTCTCTTCGCTGCCTCTACGGCTGCCCAGGCTGCCGCGCCCGAAGAGATGCCCACGAGCAGCCCTTCTTCCTTTGCCAGGCGTCTGGTCATATCGCCCGCATCGTCGTTGTCCACCTTGATAACTTCGTCAATAACCTCTCTTCTCAAAACATCGGGTATGAATCCCGCCCCGATCCCCTGTATCTTGTGGGCGTCCGGTTTTCCTCCCGACAGGACTGGGGAATCGGCGGGCTCAACGGCAAAGGCCTTCAGCCCGGGTTTGCGTTTTTTAAGCGCGTCTGCCACTCCCGTTATCGTGCCTCCCGTGCCTACACCGGCGATAAAGATGTCGACTTTACCGTCGGTATCCCTCCATATCTCCTCCGCCGTGGTTTTTCGATGCACCTCGGGATTGGCAGGATTCTTGAACTGCTGCGGCATGAAAGAGTTTTGCGTTCCTCTCTGAATTTCCTCTGCTTTCTCTATAGCGCCCTTCATTCCATCGGATCCGGGGGTCAGAACGAGCTCCGCACCCAGAAACTTGAGCAGCTGTCTTCTTTCAACACTCATGGAGTCCGGCATGGTAAGGATTAGACGATACCCCCTGGCAGCGCATACAAAACCCAGCGCGAGTCCAGTGTTCCCGCTTGTCGGTTCCACTATCACCGAATCCTTATTGAGCCGGCCCTTGCGCTCAGCGTCGTCGATCATCGCGAAACCGATCCTGTCCTTGACGCTGGACAGGGGGTTAAAGGATTCCAGCTTCGCCGCAACATCGGCCTTGCAGCCTTCTGTAACACGATTAAGCTTTACCATCGGTGTATTGCCGATAAGCCCTGTAACGTCATCAGCGATATTTGCCATCTTCTTCACTCCTTCCTTAATATCCAGCTTTCAATTCATCGTGACCGTCAACCGGCGGCTTTTTTAAGAGCCTGGTCTATGTCTTCTATAATGTCCTCTACGTTCTCCAAACCCACCGATAGCCTGACGTAATCCTCCGTGACACCTGTTTCCCTCTGCTCCGCGGGGGTCAGCTGCTGATGGGTGGTGGAGGCCGGATGAATGACGAGGCTTTTCGCATCGCCTATATTGGCCAGATGGGAGAGAAGTTTCACCGAATTGATAAAAGCCTTCCCCGCTTCCAGTCCTCCCTTCACGCCGAAGCCGACAAGACCTCCGAATTTCCCTTTTAGGTATTTTTTAGCCAGTTCATGGCTCGGATGATCTTCAAGCCCCGGGTAATTCACCCACTCCACCAGAGGGTGTTTCTTCAGAAAAAGGGCGACAGCCAGAGCATTTTCCGAATGTCTCTGCACGCGCAGGGGAAGGGTTTCGAGCCCCTGGAGGAACAGAAAGGCGTTGAATGGGCTCAGGCAGGCCCCTATATCCCTGAGCAGTTGGACCCGCACCTTTGTGATGAAGGCTATATTCCCCATATCGGGGAAATTACCGAAAGTCTCCCAGTAGCGTATTCCGTGGTAACTAGGGTCGGACTCGGTAAACTCGGGAAACTTGCCGCTGTCCCATTTAAAGTTGCCCGAATCTACAATCACCCCTCCGATGGAGGTGCCGTGACCGCCGACATACTTGGTGGCAGAAAGTACCAGGATGTCAGCGCCGTACTCGATTGGTCTCACGATGCCCACCCCAACCGTATTGTCCACAATAAAGGGGATTCCCGCATCGTGCGCTATTTTCGAAAGAGCCTCGAAGTCGGTTACATCGAGTTTGGGGTTGCCTATTGTCTCCGCGTATATGGCTTTCGTCTTCGAATTTATGGCTTTTTTGAATTCCTCCGGTTTTGAGGAATCCACGAAGCGCACCGTTCTGCCCAGCTTGGGGAAGAGGTAATGAAAGAGCTCGTACGTCC
>CBDUZM010000094.1:0-9111 GCA_965371685.1 uncultured Spirochaetaceae bacterium
GGGAACGGCTCGAAGCATTTCCTTGCCGAATTCCGCACATTCAGAACGTAAGCCCGGGCATCCTGCTCTGTTTTCAAGTCATCAATCCGCTGCCGTCTCTCCGCCATTATTCTCCGCAAGCGGCTTACATAGTATTCATGAACCATATGCGGATATCTGCGTGCATCTGTATTATCCATTATCCGGCATCTCCTGTCGTAAACCTTCCTGGAAATATAATGACAAAATCTCAATTGAAAAGCAAGAGCGACCGTGCCTTTCAGAATATTCCGTCATTGGCTATAATCCTGAAAATGGAAGGAGGAAATTAAAATGAGAAACAAAGAGTATTCCATGATCGATATAGCGTCGACTGTGAGCGCCATCCTGCAGATGCCGGCGCCCGGGCAATCTGAAGGCGCTCCTATTCACGACATAGTCGCCGATCTCTCAGACCTCAGCAAAGCAGCGTTGTTGGCGACAGATGCGTTTGGTATATTCGCGTGGAATCTATGGAGGACTGAGATGCCTTATCTGGACTCCCTGCATGCCGGAAACAGCATCACGGTCCGCTCCGTCATGCCTTCGATTACACCGGTGAATTTTGCGACAATGGTCACCGGCACAGATCTGGCCGGACACGGAGTGCATACCTTGAAAGATGATTTTGGCTGCGAGACGCTTTTCGATGTGGTTCGAAAAGGAAAGGGGAAGAGCGCGGGAGTGGGGATAGACGGCTATACGGGCTGTGAGCTGCTTGGAAGGTTCGCAGATATCTGCGGCAATGCAGGCGATGGGTCAGATGACGATGTTGCGGAAAAAATTATTGAAATTGCAGTGAATGAGAAGCCGGATTTCCTGATAGCCCAACTCGGCAGAGTGGACGATGTGTTTCACGAATATGGTCCATCGTCTGCTTCAGTCCTGCCGATGTTGAAAGAGACTGATGCGCGCCTGAAAAAGCTGGCCGGGCATCTTAAGCCCCTGGGATACGGTATAATTATCCTGTCCGACCATGGCCAGCACGACGTGGAGGCACCATCAGGAAGCGGACATAAAGGCTCTCATGGAACTGATATGCCCGAGGATTGTCTCGTGCCGTGTACATGGACATCTTAATCGCGGAAGGGGAGTTTGATCAGCTGCCTATCAGTGGTAAGGAAGCTGTTGGGGAAAATCGCCCGGGCTTCATCAAGCAACTGGTTCAATTCCCTCTTCGTATAACGGGGGCTGTAATGAATCAGTCCCATGCTCTTCACCTTTCCCTCCAGGGCAATCTCAGCCGCCTGCCCGGCAGTCAGGTGACGCTTTTCGGTGGCGCTTTCTATAAGCTCTTCGGTAAACATACCTTCGCAGATCAGCAGGTCGGAATCTTCAACAAATCCTGCAATATTGGGTGACGGCAGGGTATCGGTTACAAAGCTGAACTTCCGTCCTGTGCGTGCCGGTCCCATAACCTGCTCCGAATGTATCGTTATTCCGTTCTCCAGCTTCACAGAGTCACCGCCCTGGAGCCTTGACCAGAGGGGACCCCTGGGAACACCCAATTCGAGGGCTTTATCCGGATAAAAAATGCCGGGCCTCCTTTCCTCCTCCAGGGTGTAACCAACACAAATTTTGGAGTGCCTAAGGGGGAAAGCGCGGACCTGAAAACCTTCACCCCGGTAAACAACTCCCGGCCCCGTGTATTCGATAACATCGATACGATAGTTGATGTACATCTCCAATATCCGGCGGTTGGCTTCAACGTATTCCGCTATCTTAGGCGGTCCGATTATCGTAAGAGGATCATCCCTGTCCACCTGGGATGAGAGCATAAGTATTCCGGGAAGACCGGTAACGTGGTCTGCATGAGTGTGGCTTATAAAGATCACGGAAATTTTTTTCCATCTCAAGTTAAGCCGGCGCAAAGATACCTGGGTTCCTTCGCCGCAGTCAAAGAGAAAAAGCTCACCGCCGCGTCTAACAAGAACCGAGGTCAGGTGCCGTCCCGGCAGCGGCATCATTCCGCCTGTACCCAATACAAAAACTTCCATCGTCATAAATTGTTTCCTTAAAAGAAGCAAATCAGACTATAATATAATCAAAAAATATTAGAAAGGGGTTCTCCCTCGTCAAAGGATTACTTGACAGAGTATTCCTTTTAAGCATAGGGTTTCAATCGAGGAAAGCGGATGATATGCCGGAGCGAAGCAACGATTGGATAAGACAAGCACTACGGGATTTGGAAAGTGCAGAAGCTCAGAAGAGAGAGGGGTTTTACGAATGGTCCTGCTTTATTGCCCAACAGGCCGCAGAAAAAGCAATAAAGGCGGCGCTTCAGAAAATAGGAGTTGAAGTTTGGGGACACTCGCTTCTTGAACTCGGTCGTGCATTAAAAGAACAGATAGACACTCTTCCTGAGCTCGAAACCAGTGCTAAATATTTGGATAGATTTTATATACCTGCGAGATATCCTAATGGGTGGGCATCAGGAACACCTGCGGACTATATAACCCTGGAAGATTCAGAGCATGCAGTCAGCCATTCAGACAAAATTATACAATTCTGTAAAGGTTATTTGGCTGAACAAGAAAGTTCTCATTAAGAACCTTAAAGAAGCTGTAAAAAACCTGGTACGCAGCAGGCCGGAGGTCCTGCAGGTTATTCTATTCGGCTCTGTGGCTGAAGGCAGGGCATTACCTTCAAGCGATGTTGATATTCTTATAATCATTTCAAAGGTTAATACTCACTTTTTAAATAGGCCCCTGGTTTATTATGAATATTTTAGAAATGTCGGTTTAGGAACCGATATCTTTGTCTATACAGAAGCAGAGCTTACTGCAAACACAATCCCCCTGGTTCAGACTGCTTTAAAACGTGGCAAACCGCTTTATAATGCCCGCTAAAGCGGCACACTACAGATAAACAGCTGCAGTTGACGCGCATCCCGACATAGACTAGACTGGATTTCCAATGAAAGGCGTCGACCTACCGGTATACAGACAGAAAGATCGCATCCTGGACGCTATATCGAGTAATCAAGTCATCGTGGTGGAAAGCCCCACCGGATCCGGAAAAACGACCCAGATTCCCCAGATTCTCTACGAAGCAGGATACACCGACTCCGGGATAATCGGCGTTACCCAGCCGAGACGCATCGCTGCCGTATCTGTTTCTGAATTCATAGCCCGTCAGATGGGGAAAAAGATACCCGATACCATCGGATACAAGATGCGCTTTGAGGACAAAACAGACCTGTCCACACGCATCAAGATAATGACCGACGGCATCCTCCTGCAGGAGATTAAGGCCGATTATTCTCTGTCCCGCTACAGCATAATCATGGTGGACGAAGCTCATGAGAGGAGCCTGAATATCGATTTTATCCTGGGGCTTTTAAAGCGTATCCTGAGGGAAAGATCGGAATTCAAGGTAATTGTCTCCTCTGCCACTATCAATGCGGAAATTTTTTCCGAGTATTTTGATGAATGCCCTATTGTAAAAATCGAAACATCACCCTTTCCCGTAGAGATCGTTTACGAGCCGCCGAAAGAGGAAAACAGCTACGATTCTCTCCTGGAAAAAATTACCGGGATTGTGGAAAGAACGATAAAGAAGCAGGACAAAGGGAATATCCTCGTTTTCCTGCCGGGTCAAAGAGCTATCAAAGAGTGCCTTGCCCGGCTGGCGGTCATTGAAGGTTCAAAACAACTCAAACTCCTCCCTCTTTATGCCCGGCTTACTTCCAGCGAACAGGAGAAAGTGTTCCCCGAATATCCGGGCAGAAGGAAAGTAATAGTAGCCACCAATATCGCGGAAAGCAGTGTTACCATCGATGGTATAACCGCCGTCATCGATCCCGGGCAGGCAAAAATCAACTACTACAACCAAAAGACTTACACTTCGTCCCTTGTGGAAATTGTCATTTCCCGCGCTTCCTGCAATCAGAGGAAAGGAAGGGCCGGGAGAACGGCGCCCGGAATCTGTTACCGACTTTACGATCGAAAGAGTTATGAATCGCGTCCTCTGTTCACCCAGGAAGAAATATTTCGCACCGACCTTTCCGAGGTTGTGCTCCGGATGGCCGAGATAGGTCTCAGGGATTTTGAGGACTTCGACTTTCTCTCTCCCCCCGGTAACCGGGGTATTGTAAGCGCTATAGCGACCCTCCGCCTTCTCGATGCCCTGGATGCAGAGCGCAACCTGACCGAAACCGGATTGATGATGGTCCGTTTCCCCATGCTGCCCAAGCACTCGCGCATGATAGTGGAGGCCATCCTCTCCTATCCCCGGGTATTGGAAGAGGTCGTTATCGCATCGTCCTTTCTCTCTGCTAATTCCCCTTTCCTTCTTCCCATGGGCGAAGAAATGGAAGCCCGGAAAGCTCACCACAACTTTAAAGATCCACTGGGCGATTTTCTCTCTTACCTCAAGATATACCGGGCTTACCGCAGCTGCAGGAATAGAGACGGTTTCTGCAGGCAGCACTACCTGGACAGAGAAGTATTGGACGAGATCGTCAACATCAATACCCAGATAGAAGAAATAATCTCTGAGATGGGAATACCGATCCTCTCCGGAGGAAATGCAGAGGACTATCTCTGCGCCGTTTCCAGAGGTCTTATCCAGTTCGTCTGCACAAAGGTTGGGAGAAGAAATTACCGCAGTCTCACCGCGAAGAGCATACAAATCCATCCCGCATCGGTCATGTTTCATTCAGAGCCTCAATATATCGTGGCCGGAGAAATCGTCAGGACCACCCGCACGTACGCCCGCTCCGTGTCCAGGCTGAAACCGGAATGGTTGAAAAAGATATCGCCTGTCCTCTATCAGAAAGCCGACGAAGAAACAACCGGAAAAGAAACAGCCGGAAGGGGGAAAGAGCGGGACTTCACAAATCAGATAAAGATCGGCACGGGTGTATTCGAGATAGTCAAAGAAAAAGGTAAAAAAGTCGTCGTTCTTCCCTGTCAGAAACTGAAGAAGGCGTTAAGAGGAACCGACCTCTCTTACCTGCCGAAATACAGGGACCTTAGAGGTAAAATCCTGCACGAAGGCTATGAAATTCTGGGAGGGGCACGCCTCGCCACTATATTGCCGCTGGTTAATAAGATACAACCCGAAAAGGGCATCCTGAAATATTATGAGAGGAGAAACTACATCTATCCTGCAGACGGTAATGATCTCTGCCGGTATCTCGGCAGTCTACTCGCCCTTTGCCCACGAAAGAGGAAATCAAACAGGCTCGGATTTTTAACTCTTTATACCGACGAAAACGGAACCTATTGGTACAGATCAACAAGGTATTTTAATACCTCTCTCCTGGAGAGCCTGTCCAGCCTGGAAACTCTTGGAGATGCGGTTGGTAAAGCACACGGTTCTGTCAACAGCAAAATGGTAAACGAGGCTTACCACAGACTGTCCGCTATACTGGAAGCCTGATCAGACGCCCCTGCCTGCACGCGGGGGGAGGAGGACTTCTTCCTCTCCCGCCGCTGAAGTTTCGAGAATTCCCTTCTTTAAAAAGTTCTGTATAATCACCCGAATATCCTTTTCGTTGATACCCAGGTGAGAGCAGGACCAGTCAATGAATTTCTCAAGATTTATTCTCTTGCCTTTAAATGTGGAAGCGCCGAATTCTTCGGTGTATTTCAGCAATCCTTCGAGAAGCTGGTTCTGCTTATTTGTTACAATACTGTCCTGAAGGGCGCTGTTGGTTCTGCGAAGCCGCTCAGACAGTATCCGGATCATCTTTCTCGCGAAATCCGGGTTGCCGTTCAATGTGGAATCGAAGAGAGTTTCGTTTAAAACAAGCAGGCGGGTTTTACTTACCGCAGTAGCCGTGGCTGAGCGCCTCTTTTTTTCAATAATAGCCATCTCGCCGAATATGTCTCCCTTTCCCAATACGATAAGTGTTTTTGAAGAAGAGGCCGTGGTGACTTTACTGATTTCAACGTCTCCCTGGATGATGACAAACATTTCATTACCCTGGTCCCCTTCCTTGAAGATGACGCTCCCCTCAGGAAACTCCCTTACGTGATTCGTATATATCTCTTTACTTACCCTCATACCTGTTCCCTCTAATTTTATAACATCGACTCTAGAATTTTTGCAATAGCCTGCTCTTCTATTTCCACTACTTTTGTTTCCCCCAAATCCTTCTGCAGAACAACCCGCAAGCTTCCCTTGATCCGTTTTTTATCCTTTCTCATGGCTTGAACGATCGATTCCGTCTTCAATTTCCCGGCAGAAAGCCGGAAACCGTACAACTCGAGAAGATCCCTGACTTGCCCGGCGTATACGGGATCGGTAACACCTTCCTGAACACCAAGCTCCATGGCGCCTGCAATTCCCCAGGCTACGGCCTCTCCATGTGTCCATCCCTTCAAGCCTTTAACCGCTTCCAATGCGTGGCCAAAGGTGTGACCGAGGTTGAGATGGGCTCTGTTCCCCCCCTCCCTCAGGTCCTCTTCCACTATTCCACCTTTAAGCGCAACACAGCGCCGGACAACCTCTTCCATTATAGCCGGGTCCCGATTCAGGATTCTTTCTCTTCCCCGAGCCAGTATACCATATAATTCCCTGTCACCCAAAAGGGCTGTCTTTATCACCTCTGCCAGGCCGGACCGGTATTCCCTGTCAGGCAGCATATCCAGAACCTCTATGAAGATGTGAATTTCTTCAGCAGGATAATAGCTGCCCAGCATGTTCTTAAATCCGAGGAAATTAATCCCGGTTTTGCCGCCGACAGCCGCATCTACCATAGCCAGCAGAGTAGTCGGAACGAGCTTCAGGCGGCATCCACGCATATAAATTGAAGCGGCAAAGGCGGTCAGGTCGCACACTATGCCGCCGCCAACAGCCACCATGACGCCGTCCCTGCCCATGCTCTGACTTAACGCCGCCCGCTGTATCTTCTCAATGCTGGCCCAGGCCTTGCTCTTCTCCCCCGAACCGAGGACAACGCATCTGTCTTCCTCAATGAAGCCGTCTCCCTTATCTCCGAATAAATTGTGAGTTTTACCATCAAAGACCGCCAGCCAGCCGGCCTCATCGTCTCTTTCGGGAAAACGGTATTCCCGTGAGATATATACCCTCGATTTAAAGCGGTCGAACTGGAATTCACAAGTTTCTGCCAATCAAATGCCTGCCTAACTAGCTTATCGACATGCCGGTACGTATACCTTGACCTCCTGGAATTGAAACTGATACTATTCTCCCATGACATTAAGAACAGTCGCGGTTTCTTTTCTTCTCCTGGCTGCAGTTATCTGCTTTGCACAGGAGAGTTACGACAGCCCGGGTTTCGGCAACCAGCCCATTCTTGTCAACCCCAATGTAAGCCCATCCATTCTTATCAAGAAAGTCCAGGGATCAACACCATACAAGCTTACTCCCGGCGACATCTACGAGCTGGTCATCAAACTGGAGACAACAGAAAGGATCTCCCTTATCCTTCCCTCGGATTATAAGCTGGAGCTTCCCTACCTCGGGACCTATGACGCCCGGAACAGATACTTCGCCGAGTTCCGCAGCAGCATTATCAAAAACATCAAAAAGCGCCTGCCCGTGGCGGAATATGTCGATTTCTTCCTCACTTCATTATCTCTCTTCGATGTAACCGTTTACGGTGGAGTAAAAACCCCCGGCCGCGTTACCGCCACCCCTCTCAACTCTGTCTGGGAAGCTGTAGCCGCAGCCGGGGGGTTGAAAGAGGGCGCCGGCACCCGAAGTATGAAGCTCATTCGAGATGGTGAAACTATCACCTGCGACAGATTCCTCTACACGCAAAAAGCCGACCTGTCACAGAATCCTCTGCTTCAGCCGGGGGATGTTATTTTTATTCCTCACCCCGATATCCTCGTTAAGATAATCGGAAGCGTAACCTATCCCGACATGTACGAGATAATCCCGGGGGAAACCTTGAAGGACCTTATTCTAATGTCCGGCGGTCTTCTCCCCGATGCAGTGGAAACCGCCATCGAAGTAAGGAGAATAGAGGAAAACGGAATGTCGACTCTACTCAGGTTTTCCCTCTCCGAATCTTCCGGAGTTGAGCTTGAAAACGGAGACATCATCAACATACCTTCAGTGCAGGTTATGCAGGATATGATTCTTGTGGAAGCGGCCCTCTTCGGTAAGCCGATCGAGGGAGATAAACCGAGAATTATTCCCAAAATCCCCATTCTTCTAGATGTACCCTATGTTTCGGGGCTTACACTGCTTCAAATCCTCGATGCTTTCGGCGGGCCGACGCCGCTTGCGGAAGCCGAAAAGAGTATGATCATCCGCGGGCGGGAGCAGACACAAATACCGTTCGATGCGGCGGAGCTCTGGAAATCCCGGCGTCCAGATCTGGACATACCCCTGGAACCGGGGGACCATATATTTATTCCTATGAAAAGGCTGAGCGTTGTTGTAGCCGGCCAGGTAAACTCGTCAGGAACTTATCCCTACATCACCGGGGGAAGGGTTTCGGACTATATCGCCCTGGCCGGGGGAATTGTGGCGGAAACGACCAATATCAACCGTATATACTCAATCAATGAATCCGGTGAGCACACCAGGGTGCGCCTGAGAGATCGGGTGGAACCCGGTACTACGATATATGCAGACAAGAACGCCTGGAAGCACACCACCTACACTCTGGGTGAAACAGGTATCGTCATCGGCTTTGCTTCGTCGGTAATCGCACTGATAACCTCGATTATCGCACTCATCAACACACTCTAGCCTTTAGCTCCGCAGGTTACATGATAATGGCTCATAAAAATAAAAAAAATATATATCTGGACTGGGCGGCGACAGCACCTCCGACCAGGGAAGCGCTCGAAAAGTTGATGAGCACCGCGCTTGAAAATTTCGGCAACCCATCCTCACCGCATCCGGAAGGCTTCAAAGCCGAGAGACTACTCGACAGGGAAAGACAGAACCTGGCGGATTGCCTGGGCTGCAGGAAGGAAGAGGTCATTTTCACCTCCAGCGGAACAGAATCCAACAACCTGATTCTCAACGCGATTCTCCCTTACGGCTTCAATCCTCACGGAAGACCGCCCCGGGTAGTCCTGTCAGGGATCGAGCATCCCTCCCTTTACCTTCCTGCTAAAAACCTCGAGACCCTGGGATTCAAAGTGAAATTTGTGCAAGCAG
>CBDUZM010000095.1:0-9057 GCA_965371685.1 uncultured Spirochaetaceae bacterium
AAAGAAAATCTACTGCTCACGTTAAAGCTCAACAACCTGTGCGATAAAATCAATGCATGCTATCGTAAATCAGGTTCCCGGCGGACCGTGAATAAGGAAGAAATCCCGAGCTGATAAACACCTAAAAACCTTATTCGCCGATTTCTCCTCTGCTCCTGAGGTCTATTATACGGCTCACTGCAAGCTTTGTCCAATTGCTGTACGAGTAATCGAGTTTTAGAATGCTGTAAACGCGAACCGCTTCTTCCACATTGTTGTTAAGCTCATGAAGTCTTCCCTGGGCGAAGAGAGCCTGGGGGATTCTGGGTGAGTTGGGAAATTTATCCGTAAGATTCAAATATTGTTTTAAAGCTTCATCGGTATTATCAAGCTCTTCATAACATATAGCAGCCCTTATAAGAGATTCTGAAGAAAGATAGCTATCGGAAAATTTTTCCGGTATTCTCAAGAATTCTACTGAAGCTTCCTCCCATTCTTCTTCTTCAAAATAGACGTTCGCTTTAATAAAAAGAGCGCGTTGGGCAGCATACTGCCTTGGATATTTCTTGACGATTCTGTCCATGGTTTCGAGTAGGTCATCCTTTATCTCGGACTTTGCAGCCTCATCCTGCTCTGAAGACCAGTTTGCATAAAGCTCCTGCGCCTTCTCTACCCGCTCAGCTGACTCTTCTCGAATTTTTTGATTAATTTCAGAATAGATAAAATAAGCCGCAACGACCAGTATAAATACCACCAAAATTGCCAGTAGATATGTACGCGTTGAAACGATAACGCTGTTTAGCTTGTCAATAAATCTTTCTTTTTCTTCTTTCTCCCGGTATGTAAGCATTACAAACTCCTTGAACTCACTTTCCTTTTGTTGATTATTTTAAAATACCAAGTTCTCTTATCAATCGAGAAAGATAAGTTCGCTGTATTCCTAAAAATTTCGAAGCCTTTGTTTGATTCCATCCGCCGGACTGTAATACATGGGTAATGAAGTTCTTTTTAAAAAGGTTGACAGCCTGTTTCAGATTCATACCATGATATTCGTCTCTGTTGGATAGAGAATAAGTATCGGGGAAGAGAGCATTTGGCTTTATAAGCTCATTATCACCTGTCATTACTACCGCTCTTTCAACAGCGTTTTCCAGTTCCCGAACGTTTCCCGGCCAGGAATAGGACAGCAATTTTTCCATAGCTTCGGGAGAAAAACCTTCGATGGCCTTTTTATTCTGTCTTTTCAAACGCGTGAGAAAAAAATCAGCCAGCAGGGGTATATCTTCCTTTCGTAATCGTAAGGGTGGAATTTTAATTGGAAGGACATTTAAGCGATAGTAGAGGTCTGTCCTGAATTCACCCGACTGAATAAGAGCCTCTATATCCTTGTTAGTAGCTGCTATGATCCTCGTATCTACGACGATGGTCTGGCTGCTGCCGACCTTTTCAAAGGTTTTTTGCTGCAATACCCGAAGGAGTTTGGCCTGGATGCTGAGGGGCAGGTCTCCAACCTCATCAAGAAATATAGTTCCCGTATCCGATAACTCAAATTTGCCATGTCTGTCATTTGATGCGTCGGTGAACGCTCCTTTTACATGTCCAAAGAGCTCGCTCTCCAAAAGGCTTTCGGGGAGGGCTGCACAATTAACCCGGATAAAGGGTTTATTTGTTCTTTTGCTCATTAGATGAATTTGTTCGGCAAACAGCTCTTTACCGACCCCACTCTCCCCCAGGAGTAGAACTGAAGAATCTGTTTTGGCTGCTTTAGTAGCTATATCCAGCTTATCCTTCATCGGTTTACTGCAATATATAAAAGTATGAAACCCCTGACTAATTTGAACTTGGTCCTGAAGCAGGAAAACCTCTTCCTGTACCTTTTGATAAGCCCTGGCGTTTTGTATTGCAATAGCCGCTTGAGTGGCAAATATTTCCAGCCATTGAAGGTCTTCGTCGTTAAAGCCCTGATTATCTTTTTTATTTAGTATCTCAATAACACCGACGCATCTATCCTTAAGCCGCATGGGAACAGCAAGAATCGAGGATGTAGGATATCCGATTTTCCTGCTGATTTCCGAGTTGAAACGATTGTCGGATTCTGCATCGTTTACAATAAGAGATGTGTTGTTCTTTGCAACCCATCCGGCTATACCTTCCCCCATTTTAAGTGAGTAACGCTTAATCTCTGTTCCCTTGGTTCCAAGCGCGATCTCAAAATAGAGTTTATTATTCTCGGGATTAACCAGAAGAAGGCTGGAAGCCTCCCCCCCCGATAGTTTAGTTGCCGATTCGATTATTCGCGTTAACAGAACTTTTATATTCGTGTAATTGGAATTTATAAGAGTATTGATATTAATTAAAGTTTCGAGTCTATCACGATCCAGACTAATTTTAAGCATATTTTACATTTATTACTCGTATGTTTTTTCCTTTATTATATCGCCTAGAGTAGTTTTTTCTTCTACACTTTCATCATGAATATACTGGGACATTTCTTCCTTGTGAAGTCGTTTGAAGTAGTCCTTACGGGATAAAGAAAGCCTCTGCCTGTTTGAATTTATTTCCAACACTACGGCCTTGATAGAGTCGCCTACCTTACATGCATCTTTAATATCTTCAAGAGTTTCAGTAACAGAATCGTAAAGGTTACTGTTACTGATAAGCCCATCTATGTCTCCCTGTACTTTCATAAAGAGACCGAAGTCAGTAATTCCAGTGATCGTTCCTTCGATGGTGCTTCCCTTTTTATAAGCCTTCTGCAATGATTTCCATGGATCTTCCGAAAGCTGTTTGAATCCAAGCTTTATTCTGTTATTTTTTTTATCAATATCAATAATTATGATTTCTATCTCTTCATCCTCTTTCAATAATTCTGAAGGATGCCTGTACTTATTTGTCCAGGAAAAATCATCGAGATGAAGAAGGCCGTCAATGCCCTCTTCCAACTCGAAAAAAGCACCGAAGTTTGATAGGTTCTTGACCTTCCTCTTAATCCGCATTCCCACTGGAAAACGGGATTCAATATCGTCCCACGGATTAGGGAGCACCTGCTTGAATCCAAGTGAGACCTTTCCCTGGGTAATATCGTAGTTTAAAATCTTAACATCCACTTCATCACCAATTTTAAGGATTTCCTTGGGATGGCGTATTCTCTTTACCCACGAAAGCTCGGATATATGCGTTAAACCTTCGATACCCTCCTCGAGCTCTATAAATACGCCGAAATTTGTCAGCTTGGTAACTTTGCCTTTAACAACGTCATCCAGGTGGTATCTTTCCTCAAATGTCGTCCAGGGATCCTCTGTAAAATGTTTGAGGCTGAGATTAATTCGGCTGTCTTTTTTATCGAGTCGGATTACTTTTAAATTTAATTTCTCTCCTACCTTTAATACTTCCTTGGGGGAGGTTACATGTCCCCAACTCATATCATTTATGTGTAGAAGACCGTCGAAATTGCCAAGATCGATAAAGGCGCCAAACGATGTAAAGCTCTTAGCAACTCCCTCTACTTCATCCCCTATTCTTATATCTTCGAAAAACTTGGTCCGATTACGTTCACTTTCTTTTTCAAGCCATGCACGTCGTGAGAGAATGATATTTACCTTTCCATTGGAATAGAGTCTCTCTACCATAAAGTTATACTTTTTCCCGACATATTCATTTATAGTCTCATCATCCACACGGTAAATATCAATCTTAGATAAAGGAAGAAAAGCTCGTACATCAAAACCAAGATCAACCTCGCAGCCGCCTTTTATATACTTCGATATCTTACCTTCAAATGGCTCTCTGTTCGAATAGGCCTTTCTCAAATCCCTCCAAAATATCTTCTCATCCGCCTTATTCTTTGATATGACGATTGATCCTTCCCTCCCTTCCTTCTTGACAAGGACCACATCTACCGGGTCGCCTACATCAGGGGGTGTGTTAAATTCGGAAATATCGATTTTTCCTTCAGATTTGTATCCTACATCCACGAAAACATGCTCTGGACTTACCTGTACTACTTTTCCATTGAGCAACTGCCCTTCTTCAATAGATTGAAGCGATTTAATATATTGCTCTTCAAGCTGATTTTGAGTGAATTCTTTCGAGGATTCCTTTTTATCTGCCGACTCTTTATCTTCTGACATAATACGCACTTCTCTCCTGGAATAATTTCATGAATTTTCTTATTCTATCATTATTGATACAATATAATCAATTGCCCGCCTATATGGCTAATTTTTTATATGTTCTCGATTTAGAAACCACCTGACTTCCCGTGCGCTGAGCATTCGGTATTCTCCGGATGCAAGCCCTTTAACAGTTACTATGCCTATACGAATTCTGTGCACCTTTTTTAACTGATATCTAAAATGCCGAAAAACTTGCCGGATTTCCCTGTTTTTTCCTTCTAAAAGACCAAGATCGACACGGTTCTTGCCAATTAGACGGTAACTGCTAAGTCGGTATAAGCTGTCTTCTACCTTTATGCCCCTTTGATATTGAAGCATATCTCTTTCCTTTATATCCTGAAACGTTTCTACACGGTACGTCTTTCGAATACCTGAGGATGGATGAGCTACTCTATTAGCAAAAATCCCATCGTTTGTATAAAAAATAAGACCACTGGATAAATAATCAAGCCTTCCTACATGAAAAACATGTAATTCTTCAAATCCTTTAATAAGATCGCCCGCAAGAGGGCGTCCATCCTGATCCCGGTTCGAGCACAGATATCCGGGAGGCTTATTAAGGGCAAAATAGATCTTACGCGATATGGGTGTAATTCTCCTGCCGTCGAGAGTCACCACATCGCCGCAATCTACCCGGGTACCCATCTGTGTTACCCTTTCGCCGTTCAGCGATACACGACCGGTTAAGATTATTTGTTCGCAGCTTCTTCGTGATCCAATACCACAAGAAGCCATGTATACCTGCAGCCGCTTTCCTGAGTGATTATCTGTCATAGGGATCAAAACGTTCTCTATCTGTATCATCCATTTTTGGTAAATTTGCAATACTGGTCAAACGAAATTTAATGAGAAATTCCTTTGTCGTTCCATACTGAACAGGACGTCCGGGGCTGTCTTTCTTGCCTACTTCTTTAATCAAGCAGGCCTCTGCCAACAGTCTGATCATACCATCAGCAGACACTCCGCGTATCCTCTCAATTTCAGACCTGGTAACGGGTTGCGAATAAGCAATGATAGAAAGCGTTTCCAACGCCGCCCTGGAGAGACGTTTCCCGTATTTGGATCCGTACGTTTCCTTGAGAACCTCGCCAAACTTTTCCTTAGGCGAAAAACAGAAACCACCGCCGGTCTCAACGATTTCCAAACCGTGAAACGACCTGCCGTACTCACCTTTGAGTTTTTCTATTGCTTCCAGAACCGCTGTTTTTGTGAGCTTTGTTATTTTCGAGAGACTATGTAGATTAATGGGCTCGTTTTCCAGGTACAGAACACTTTCGACCAGTCCTGTTTCCGCAATATTATCCATCTGTTTTTCCGTGTTCTGTCTTCATTATTCGAATATCTCCAAACAGCTTATTCTGATAGACAAGTATTGCTTTTTGCTTTACCAGCTCCAGGACTGCTAAAAAAGCGCATATTACTTCAAGAATAGATTTATCATTACGAATCAAATTGGTAAACACAAATTCGTTACCCTCTTCAAGGTACTCATAAATCAGGATAATTTTTTCTTTTATGGTTACCTCTTCATAAATATCCACAATTTTTTCAATAGAAATGGATGAAACCAGCGAGGAAAATAATTTAAGGAGGTCCCATACAGCAACTTCCTCCCAGAGGCTCGAATCCTGTTCGAATGGTAATACCGGTTGACCTCTTCGCCTTTCCAACAACCAATCCGGTTCCTTATCTGAAATGAGTTTTCCAAGCTTTTTATACTTCTGATATTCTATCAACTGGTCAACCAATTCGTTTCTTGGATCTTCGATTTCTTCATCAAAATCCACATCAACAGGCAGCAGCATACGGGATTTAACATAAAGTAACGTAGCGGCCATGATATAAAATTCTGTGATATTATCAAGGTCAATACGGGTGGCGTAGCTTAAATATTCAAGATACTGTTCAGTTATTTCAGATATTGGGATATCGTAGATATTTACTTCGTTCTTCTTGATTAAGAAGAGCAGGAGATCCAGGGGCCCTTCGAATTCTCCCAGTTTATAATAGTAAGAATTTTCATTAGGTCGAATGTCAGCCATTATCCTCTGCCTCGATTGAATCCTCATTATAGTTACTGCCGGAAATGGTGTAAACTCCCTGATCGGGCAATCCCCTTTGCAGCTCCGAATAAAAAATACCGGTTCGCGGATTTCTAATATCGGGAGATATTTCCAGAAGCGGCACAAGCGCGAATTGTCTTTCTTCCAAACGAGGATGTGGTATCGAAAGACGCTTGGATCTAATAACGGCCGATCCGCACAGCAGGATATCAATGTCGATAATCCTTGGTCCTTTAGATATTTCCCTGCTCCGTTTTCTTCCCATTTCCATTTCGATTGCCTGCGTTTTATCGAGCACAGCGAAACAGTCAAGAATTGTTTTTCCTGATACAACCATATTGAGATATTTCGCCTGATTTGTTACGTACATGGGTTTTGTCTCATAAATTTGTGATAAGTTGATATCAGAGAGAAAGCTCTTCAAAAAAACGCAAGCCTTGAGCAAATTCTGCTTTCTATTGCCAATATTAGATCCTAACGATAGAAAATATTTTTTTTCTATCAATCTTGTACTATAACAGCTCTTTTTTACCATCTTGCGTATCGGTTATACCGCCGGCATCGGGCTTTTGAGCTTCTTTTTTCTCTTTACAGGGTAAAAGTATCTCTCGAAGCTCGCTGTCGAGTTTTTTCATTACATCAGGGTTTTTCTCTATAAATAGTTTGGCGTTTTCTCTGCCCTGGCCTATACGCTCATTTCCGTATGAATACCACGATCCGGATTTTTCTATAATATTGCAGTTGACGGCCGCATCCAGTAAACTGCCTATCTCAGAAATACCTTTTCCAAATATTATTTCCATCTCTGCCTTGCGGAACGGCGGCGCCATTTTGTTTTTTACGATCTTTACCCTGACCCTGTTCCCTATAGCATCTTCAGATCCTTTTACTATTGTCTCCACTTTCCTTATTTCGAGCCTTACAGTGGAGTAGAATTTAAGGGCTCGTCCTCCTGTTGTCGTTTCCGGATTCCCAAACATAACACCTATCTTCATACGTATCTGGTTGATAAAAATCAGGCATGTTCTGGATTTAGAAACAGTAGCAGTCAGTTTCCTTAATGCCTGGCTCATCAATCTTGCCTGCAGACCCATATGCGAATCACCCATTTCCCCTTCTATCTCTGCCCGTGGAGTCAAGGCTGCAACAGAGTCAACAACAATAACATCTACTGCTCCGGATCTGACCAGCGATTCTACAATTTCAAGAGCCTGCTCGCCGTTGTCCGGTTGAGAAACCCACAGCTCATCGGTAACAACACCCAGATTTTTCGCATACGGGGGATCAAGAGCATGCTCTGCGTCGACAAATGCCGCTATCCCACCGAGCTTCTGCGCCTGAGCAATGGCATGGAGAGCAAGAGTAGTTTTTCCTGAGGACTCCGGACCATATATCTCAATTATGCGGCCGCGGGGATATCCACCAACACCGAGTGCTGCATCAAGAAGAATGGATCCGGAAGGTATAACCCCAATATCAACTCCATCAGTTTTTTCACCCAGCTGCATTATAGAGCCTTTTCCGAACTGCTTTTCAATCTGCAGTTTTGCCGCTTCCAACGCTCTGAGCTTCTCTTCGGAGACGTTTTTACCAACACCTTTTATTTCGTTCATTTCTTTAGCCATTATTTGTTCCTCTTCAACTTTTTATACGGCGCCTTTTACTCTTCTGCTTTCCTTTATGTTTAAATTTCCGATATTCATATAAAGGATATTCCATGCGAGACATGAGGAAATATATCCTCTTCTCATTTTACCTTTTTCTTTGCTTAACTGCGTTTCCCAACAAGCCTTTTCTCTGGATCCTGGACAGTAATAGAAGCTTAAATATGATTATTCTCGATGCAATACTGGCTGAGGATGAAGAAAACGCTCGACATATGCTAAAAAACCTCGTTAAAAGGCCTGATCTCTTTATGGAAGATATCATAGAAGGTCTGTTTTATCAACACTCCACTGATGGTAAAAACAATCGCTTTCTCGAGGTCATGCTGGAGTCAGTACTAACAGAAGGTAAAAATGATGATTTTACACTGCTTTGGATGACTGAAAACTCCTGCGCTTATGAAATGTTAGTAAAAAATCTATCATTTTTTACCAATCCATACCTGAAAGCTCACATTCTTACTCTGCTTCCATACTCCGAAAAGCCTGATTCCAAATCTTACCTTATGGTCGCAGGAGAGCAGTTGTTGAGAACTATTGAAAGGCAAAACGGGTTCTTACTGCCTGGCCAAATACTTGAGTTAAGTGCCTTTTTTGAAGCAGTTGATTACTTCAAAGACCATGATTTTCTAGAAATCTGTGTCAGTATTATTGAGAAAACAAAGCAGAAAGAGGTCGTTAGCCATGGCAGAAAAATAATACATAAATTATTGTATCTTGTGAATGGAGGCGCCTTTTAAGGAAAGCCTGCTTCCCGAAGTATCTATTTGAGCCAGCAGTTCCAAATTATCGCCGTCTTGTATATTGACCGCGAAATCGAGAGAAACGGGCACAGTTCCCTCGAGCTCTTTCTCATCATGATAGCCCACAAGAAAAAGAAAATTTATGATTTCCTCTGTAATTGATACATTAGTGATCTTGCCTTTCCATATTACATAACAATCCTGGTAGAGGGGGAGGTCCTTTCTGACTTCAACTATACCGAAATTGTCTTTAAGATTTGAAAAATTGGGTTTCTTGACATTATCCTTGAGAAATGAAACGAGATATTTTACCTCTTCCGAAGCATTGGAAAGTAATAACCTGTTTATTTCCACAAGAGCCAAATTATCCCTGTAAAGGTTGAAATATTGTTTTGCCTTATCCAAGCTTGATTCTATCTCTTTCCCGGAGAGC
>CBDUZM010000096.1:0-9048 GCA_965371685.1 uncultured Spirochaetaceae bacterium
CCCCCGAGCGGATCGTGGGTCGCCCTCCCCCCACGAACATCAGTCTCTTTCGAGAGGTCCTGGAACAGAGTGCCGACCTTGTCGTCGAGATCGCTCCCCAGGCTGTGGATTTGAGGGAGCATCTACTCGGTCTCCAGTCCGGGATCCGAAGCAGGGAAGAGATCCTCCTGAAGAACCTTGCCTTCATCGACCAGGCGGATGTAACGGGAACACTTGACATTGAAAAAGAGATCCTCACGCTGCTTGGAGAAATAGAAGAGCTGAAAGGAAAACTGCGCAAGCTAAATGTAGACAGGGCAATGGCAAGGGCTGAAGTGAATCTGCGCTTTATGGAACAGAGCCTGCCTGAAGATATTCCATCCTCATTTTCCTGGATCAACACAGTCGATTTTTATGCTTTCATATGGGAGGGATTTTATTGGTGAGGAGGCTCATCCTTTTAGGCGCCGCCGCTGTCCTTTTATCATGCGCTCACCTCTCTGTCGAAAAACCGGCTGGATTCGCAGAGGTGGAAACCGAAAAGCTGTACAAAGCTGTCAGTCCGGAGGGAATGCTCTACCGGGTGCGCACCGTGGATAATTATCCTGTTCAGAGTCTTGCATTCTGGTCGGATGCACTGAAGAACCACCTGATAAAGGAAGGCTACACACTGCTCGGAGAAGGAGAGCCATTTCAGGCAGGCAATTATGAAGGAGAGCTCTTCGAATGGGCTCTCCCCTATGGGCATGAGAGTTATATTTATCTTACTGCGATTCTTGTTTCGGAGGAAACCATCGCCATCGCCGAAGCCGCGGCTGAGCATACTGTGTATTCCGAACACCGGGAATCTGTGCAAAAGAGTCTGAAGAGCATCGTCTTCTAATAAGAACCTCAATGAAAATCCTTATCGCCTATCGGACCCAATACGGCGCCGTGGAAAAATGCGCTCTTATCATGCGGGGGAAGCTTCGCGCCACGGTCGAGCTCCTCGATCTTAAAGAGAAGAGGAATCCGGAAATCGGGGATTTTGATGTCATCCTTATCGGAGGATCTATCTACGAGGAGCTGATACAGCGCGAGGTAATTTCCTTCTGCAGCAGGAACAGAGAGGCTCTTCTTGCTAAAAAAGTGGGGCTCTTTCTCTGCTGCTTATACAAGGGGGAACGTTCCGGGGATCAGTTAAACTCTTCTTATCCCCCATGGCTAACGGCTCACGCCTTTGTCAGCCGGTCCTTGGGAGGTATTCTGGATCTGGAGAAGCTGCTTCCGATGGACCGTTACCTCGTGCAGAAGCTTGGCGAAATCAAGAAGAGCGGGGATCTCCTCGACTATGACGGGCTGGATGATTTCTGTCAAAAGGTGAACCAAATCGGCCAGGTACGTTGTTAAAGGCAGGGCTTCCAGGCAAAGCTATGTCTCCCACCGGGCAATCAGATAGCGCCTGAGCGCATTCCGGAAGAAGGAGTACGTGCTCCCTATAATCGTCCCGTGCAGTTCCCCGGTTACCTTTTGAATTGATACGCTGTCTCTCGCGTATTCGGGCAGTCCGGACCGGAATTTTTCAATCAGGGTGGTGAAAATGCGCTCGCTTCGAAAAAAGGGACCGTATACCAGAATTCTGTCCGGATAAAAAATCTGGTAGAGGGATGTCAACCCCAGGCAAATAAAATCGACAGCCTTCAGTACAACCGGAGTCGTATCCAGGCCGTCTCTGTTGAGGACATCGGCAAACCGGTGTTCGTCCTCCGGAATGTCCTTTCCGTATTTCCTCAATTCCGGGAGGAGCGACCAGAGGGCAGCCTCCGTCTCAAGGCAGCCGTACGCGCCGCAGAAGCATTTTTTTTCCGTGTTGCCCAATGGGACATGCCCTATCTCACCAAACCTGCCGAGAGTAGACCTCAGGACTTTTCCGTTGATTGCGAAAGCGGAACCTATTCCATATCCCCAGTGGAACAGGAGTGTCCCTCCCTGCCGGTAACCGGATTCAATACTTAGAAGATACTCGAGCTCCGCGTCGAGAAAACGACAGAGGGAAAGATCCGCCGGGGAGGATCTTTCTAATTTGCTGATTTTAAGGTTATTCAGTGAAGGCCATCGGGCTGCGGAGATCCAGCTTTTTTGGCGCAGGTTCACCGTACCGGGAAGAGAAAGACTGATGCCCGTCAGCTCGGCGCCGGAAGGATTCTCCCGGCTCAATGATGATGCAAGATTGTCGATTGACCGGTATAATACGCTGTTCCCGGTATCGCCAGGAACCACGAGGGATGAATCCGCCAATGTTTCATAGCCGAGGTTGACGAGCACCCCTTTCAATTCCCTTGAAACCACATGCACGGCAATGGCTGTAAAACGGTTGAAGTTGGTTCGGAGGCGGATCTCCGGTCTTCCTTTTTTACCGGGATACCTGCCTGTGCCTTCGAAGACAAGGTTGTCGGAGACCAACTCCTGTACTACGTTCGAAACAGTGGTGGGTCGAAGCCTCAGGGATTCGGCTAACTGCTTACGGGTTACAGCGTTTCCTTCGTAGATGTGCTGGAAGATGAGGGCTTTTTCGGAGTCTTTGATTCGGCAGCGTGTGCTTTCGTGAATATTCTGTATGTTCTTCAGCATTTATCCTGCAATGCCTATCCTGCCTATTGACAAAATATATTTAATAACATAGGATGTTTTTAAATAAAAATCAACAGATAAATGATGGGGATATGTATGGATAAAAGCATTGACGTCACGATTGTCGGCGGGGGTATGATTACCAACGACCTGATCCTGCCGTCCATCTACCATTTGCAGAGAATCGGAGTGGTTGGGAATATAGGTGTGTGCGCATTGAATACGCCTCCTTTGAAATCGCTGAAGGAAAATGAGGAGATTCGCGAAGCATTTCCGGAACAGGATTTCACCGCCCATCCTGACTTGACAGAGAAGCCGGATGAGAATTTTCCCGGTCTCTACAAAGAGGTGCTGGCCGGGATGAAGAAGCGCCAGGCGGTTGTGGTGGCCATGCCCGATCAGCTCCACTACCAGGTGGTCATGGATGCCCTGGATAACGATCAGCATATTCTCTGTGTTAAACCACTTGTTCTTACGTACGACCAGGCGGAAGAGATCAAAGCTATAGCCTATTCCAGGGGACTCTTCGTCGGAGTGGAGTACCACAAACGTTTCGACCGGCGGTCTCTCCTTGCCAGGAGGGAGTATGCCCTGGGGCACTTCGGGGATTTCAGGATGGGCGAGGCCAAGATGATCGAGCCCTATTTCTACCGTTCCTCCAACTTTCAAAACTGGTTTACCTGCGACAAGACCGATCCTTTCGTCTACGTTGGCTGCCACTATGTGGATCTTGTATATTTTATAACGGGTCTGAAACCGGCGGAGGTATCTGTTTCAGGAATCAAGAGCAGGTTTCCCAACGGAAACGAAGGGTATATGTGGGCCAACGGCCGGGTACGTTTTGAAAACGACGCCCTCTTGAGCGTTATAGACGGGCTGGGCTATCCCGATGAGGGCGCCGGAAGCAATGAGCAGTGCCTGACCATGTTTTGTGAGGGTGAAGGACGTTCCGGGATGATTAAACACAACGATCAGTTCCGCGGGGTCACCCACAGTTACCTGGAGGGTATCGGATGCGCCGGATCGCATTTCAACTATGTCAGTCCCGATTTTTACAGGCTCGTTCCCTGGGAGGGAGAGGGTTATAAACCGGTGGGGTACGGCTACGAGTCCGTCGCTGCTACTATCACCAGTATCCACAGAATCGAGAACAATACAGACGGCATGAGTTCCGAGGAATCTCTGAAGTCGAGACAGCAGTTTATCGGCGAAACCGATGAGAAGGGGATTATAGCCACACCGGCCAACAGCTATATCAACGAGCTGGTGGTGGAAGCGGCCCGAATGTCCATCACGGCAGACGGGGCGCCGGTTAAAATACTCTACGGCGATCATCCCAGGGTCGAGTTCCGCTAGAAGGAGAAAACAAATGGCCAAATACAAGCTTGAACCGATGGAAGTGAAGAAAGTAAAAACAAAGTATCGCAGGATCAGGACCAGGATTCCCGTTCCGGAATCGCTACCGATTTTCGAAGCACTCATGGCGTCCGAACCTGAGTCCATGCTGGGGCAGCCTCCGATCATCTGGGAGGGAGCGGAAGGTTTCCAGGTGTGGGACCGATGGGGCAACAGGTGGATTGACTGGTCCTCCGGCGTGCTCATCATGAATGCCGGTCATGGAAGAAAGGAGATACGCAGCGCCCTTAAAGAGGTCATCGACAAACCGCTCCTTTCCACCTATGTTTTTGTGCATGAAAAGAGGGCCGAGCTCACTAAGGCGCTTCAGGCGTTGGCCCCGGAACCGGCGAACTACCGTGTCTTCCTGCTCAGCA
Source organism: uncultured Spirochaetaceae bacterium (assembly GCA_965371685.1). GTDB lineage: Bacteria > Spirochaetota > Spirochaetia > SZUA-6 > CAZLRN01 > CBDUZM01. The sequence goes on from CBDUZM010000096.1 coordinate 4,362, forward strand.
CGGGCAGCGAGGCAATTGAGAACAGCATCAAACTGGCAAGGACTTATGCCCTTGAAAAGCACGGGACGGGTAAGAAATACATAGTTTCCTTCAACAATGCCTTTCACGGCCGGACCCTGGGCGCACAGCTGGCCGGCGGTATGGAAAAGCTGAAGACATGGATCGTAGGTGAGGGCCAGACCTTTGTCCAGGTTCCTTTTCCCGATGGTTATAAAAACGAGGATACCTCTTTCGATCTTTTTCTATCCACTCTGAAAAAGCTTAAAGTGGCGCCCGAAGAAATCGCCGGTGTTATAACCGAATCGTACCAGGGGGTGGGGCCGGATTTCCTGCCTTATGAGTACGCGCAGAAGCTCCAGGCTTTCTGCAGGGAACACGATATCGTGACGATCTTTGACGAGGTCCAGGCCGGGTTCGGAAGGACCGGCAGGATGTTTACATACGAGCACTACGAAATAAAACCGGATCTTATCGTCTGCGGAAAAGGTATATCCTCTTCCCTGCCCATTTCAGCTGTAATCGGTAGAAATGATATCATGGGATTGTATCCTGCGGGATCGATGACTTCCACCCATTCGGCCAGCCCCCTGCCTGTGGTTGCTGCCATAGAGAGCCTCAAGATCATTAAGAGGGAGAAGCTGGTGGAGCGGGCGGCACATCTGGGTGCGGTCATGATGCCCGAGCTTGCGAAGATCAGGGATAAATACCCCGACCGTCTCGGCTGTCTGCATGGCAAAGGACTGGTTGCAGGCATTCAGGTTGTCAAGCCGGGGACAAAAGAGCCTGACCCGGAAACGGCTCTGAAAATAAACGAACACTGTTTTCAGAAAGGCCTGCTCATGTTCGCACCTGTCGGGATAGGAGGAGAGTGCATCAAGATTGCTCCTCCCCTGGTAATCACGGAGGACGCTCTGCGTGAATCCATCGCGGTGCTGGTGGAGGTCTGCAGCGAGGTACTGGGCTAGAGCTGCCTGCAAAGCGACTGATAACCGCTGAAAAGAAGCCCCTCTATTCCCAGCGATTCCGCCGCTTTCACGTTTTCCGGCATATCGTCGATAAAGATTGTCTCCTCCGCCAGGCGGTTTTCAGCCTCCAGAATGAAGCGGAAAAAAACGGCGTCAGGTTTCGCGATTTTTATCCTGTTGGATGCATATACGGCGTGAAAATTCCCGTAATCCCCCCTGTCTTCGTGGATCGAATAGTGTGAGTCGATTGTATTTGTACCGCAGACAACCCTGTTTTGTTCCTGCAGGCAGTGAACAAGGTCTATCATCTTTTTATCCAAAACAGGATCGAAATACCTGGCCCAAAGATCCTCCGGTACGGGAGCGCCGTACCAGCTTGAGAAATTTTTCCAGAATTGTTCCTCAGATATATTATTTGTCTGAAGGTCTTTCAAATGTTTTTTTGTGTAGTGAATGAAGCGATCACGGGATATATTAAGGTATCTCAACAAGCCGGGCAGAACATTCGTATTCTGTGCAATGACGCCGCCCATATCGAAGATATAGAGTCTTCCCACTAACCTTTCCTTGCTGAAAACAGAGAGGCGCCGGAGACAAAGTATTTGGATAGTGCGAAGAAGAGCACAAACATCGGTATGCTTGCAAGGGCGGCAACGGCCATCATTGCACCTTCATCCGTATATTTCTCCAGGGAAAATTTAACAATATAGAGGGGTATTGTTTTCATTTTCTCACTCTGCGCAATGAGGAGAGGCCAGAGAAGGTTATCCCATTGGCCCCTGAAAGTCAGGATAGCGAGGGTGGCAACAGCCGGGACCATGTTGGGCAGGACAATTTTCCTGAAGATCATAAACTCACCCGCTCCGTCAATCCTCGTGGCATCGAGAAGCTCATCCGGGAATGTTATAAGGTACTGGCGCATGAGAAAAATTCCAAAGGCGTTCACTAAAAACGGCACGGTAAGTCCGGCGTAAGTATTCTGCATACCCAATTTCGTGGTTATCAGGTAGAGAGGTATCATAATTGCTTCAAATGGAATCATAATGGTCAGCATCATGAGAAGAAATATGAGATTCTTTCCTCTGAAGTCGAATTTGGCAAGACCGTATCCGGTGATTGATGCGAGGAATATAGTGGAAATAGTGACTATGCTTGAGACTATAAGAGAGTTAAGGACATTTCTAATGAAAATAAAGCTTCCGTCATTTCCCTTTATCGCCTTCCAGAAATTTTGCCAGTAGAAACCCCGGGGAATCCAGCGATAAGGCATTTTCAGGATATCTTTTGAAGGCATGGCAGATGCGGTAAGCATAAAAATAAGAGGGGAGACTATGAGAAAGACGGCGACGATGAGTATAAGCCAGATTACAATGCTCGTAGCCAAAGAAGAAACAGTAATTTTTTTCTTAAATAAAAAGTTTGTTTTCATCCAGGCCTTCCTAATAGGTGACATTCTCCGATTTTGTTGTCTTGAACTGAAGCCAGGTGAAGAGGAGCATGATGAGAAGGAGGATAATGCTCATGGCGCTTGCGCGGCCCATGAGATGGTCCCGAATACCTGTGTTGTAAACATTGAGAGTAATGACATGGATCGGCGCCTGGGGCGAACCGGACTGGGTGAAGAGGTACTGCACGCTGAAAGTACGCAGGCACTGAAGCATGGACATTATGGAAACAAGCACTACAGTCGGCTTGAGAAGGGGCAGAGTTATGCGCCAGAAGTTCTGCCATCCGTTGGCGCCGTCGATCCGTGTCGCTTCGTATATGCTTTTAGGGATAGACGCCATACCGGCGATGAAGATAATGACAAAGTACCCGACATACTTCCAGAAATAGACCAGTATGGTTGAAAACTGGACCATGCCTGAGCCGGCAAGCCACTTATGATCGATTCCCGGAGTACCGAGAAGCGTGTTCAGCCACTGGTTGGCCAGCCCCCGCGGTTCAAGTATGGAAAGCCAGATAACGGCGGCGACTACGGAAGATAAAACCGCTGGAGAGTAGTAGGCCATCTGGAGAAGCTTCCCGCCTTTCTTTATATGCATAATAAACGCGGCGAGAAGAAGACTGAATATAAGAAGCGGGATGAATGTTCCAAAGGTAAATACAAAGGTGGCGCGGACAGAATTCCAGAAATCGATAGACTTTAAAAGGTAAAGATAATTGCCTAATCCGACAAAGTCAGGTTTTCTCAGGGATAAAAGCTTTTTACTGAAGAATCCTGTATAAAAGGCATTAAGAATGGGATAAAAATTAAAAAATGAGAAAAAGAGAATAGCCGGGGTTACGAATATCAGGCCCCATCTGGCGAGTTTTTTCTCAATGCCTCCTCTTTTTCTAAGCACCCGGACATATCCTTTGTGAAAAAATGAGGCTGAAGCCGGGTCTTTCCCCGGCTTCAGCCTGCGAGAATCATGTTACTGAAGAATCTCCTGTGCCTTGGTCTTGAGGGTAGCGAGCGCTTTTTCCGGAGCAACACCGCTGAGCATTACGGATCCGACAGCTTCTTGTAAAAGATCATTCATCTTCGTGCTGTTTTCAGCATAGTAGACAACGTGGCCTTTCTCCATATCATCCGCGAATACTTTTGAATACGGCATATTCTTGTAGATGTCGGAATCCATGAGCGTTCGGGTTGCCTGTATTAGGCCGACTGTCTCCAGATACTCTTCCGGATGCTGCAGCATGTAGGAAATTAACTGCCACGACGCTTCCTGTTCGTTTTCCGGCTTCTGGATGTTGACCATGAAGTAGTGCCCGTAGTAACACGCGGCAACCTCGTTGACAGCGTTTTCGAACTGAGGATAGGGAATAACCCGCCATTCACCGCTGTTGAAAAATTCCGGATTGTCGTTTCTGATACGGCCTTCCTGATACAAACCGCTGATGCACATGGCCACGTCGTTATTGTCTTGATTGAAGAGCTTCCGCGCATTTGTGTAGGTGGGAGAACCGAGGTTCTTGCCGTTGGGCCCCCACTCTTTCATGAAGTTAAGGAAGGTCAGCCAGGCTTCATCGTTGATGATTGCCGTTTTCCCGTCATCGCTGATCAATTTACCTCCAAGCTGTTCCACCATGGGAACAAGGGAAATCAGGTAATAGGGATAGCGGAAATCAAAGCCTCTTCTCGTGATGATTTCTCCTTCACGGATTACAATCTTTTGAGAGATCGCGACCATGTCCTCCCAGGTTTTAGGATAATCTTTGTCCGGGTCAAGACCGGCTGACTTGAATACCCTGTCGTTCACATAGATACACCAGTTGGTCAGTTCAAGGGGCAGGCCGTAGACTTTACCGTCGAATGTCACAGGGTCCAGCACTCCTTCGAGGTAGTTGTCTCTCAGCTTTCTAAGGCTGGAGTAGCCGCATACTTTCAAATCTACAGGCGCCACACGCGCGTTAGCGACATATGCATATTCTTCTTCAATACCGATATTGAAGACATGGGGCCCCTGATTCGCGGCAAATGCGGTAAGGATAATCTCCGCTATTTTACCTGAAGCATTGGTGACACGTTCTACGGTGATGTCCGGATTCGCTGCCTGAAATTCCTCTATGTACCTGTCCTCTATTTTAGTCCTGTTAGGGTCTTCGTGGGTCCAGTAAGTCAGGGTAATAGGGCCTCCGGTGGCGCCACCTCCTGTCGCAAAGACGGCGAGAGCACAAAAAACCATAAATAAAATGACTGCGTTTTTTTTCATACAAGTCCTCCTGATATGAAT
>CBDUZM010000097.1:0-9003 GCA_965371685.1 uncultured Spirochaetaceae bacterium
GTGCTCTTCCTATCTACCCGATTGACGTGTCGTTTTTGATGACTGTAGATGCGCTAGACGGTGCTGAATATAAGGGCAGGGTTCATCTGATATCTCCCATGATCGATCCACAGAGCGGGAGCCTGATCGTTAAAGCACTTTTCGAAAACAGAGACGGCCTCTTCAAGCCGGGTATGTTTGTCCGGATTAAGGTGATATACGGGACCGAAAGAAAAGCCTTCTTTATTCCTGTTACTGCGGTGGTTCAGAAAACGGGCAATCAGGGAAAATTGTTCGCTCTTATCAACGGAAGGGCTTTTCAAAAAAACGTTCTGTTGGGTATTGAGAACGAAGGCGAGGTCGAAGTGATTGAAGGTCTTTCCCGGGGAGAGATACTGATAGATTCGCCGTCACCTGTTCTAAAAGAAGGGGATGAAGTTGAAAGGGAATCGTAGCGTCCTTCTCCTATCGGTTATTCTCCTCGTATCCTGTCGTTTCGTTTCCCTGGAAAAAATCCAGGTAACTCATTTCCCTTCAGAGCGAAACGTAATAATAAGCCGGAACGACACCCTCTGGATCGACTTCTCCATACCTCTTGATAACCGGGAAGCTGAAGGCCTCTTCGGGGTCTACGGCGATACGGGTTCGGGCAGCGGTATATTCACCTGGGATGAGAACAGGCTCATATTCGACCCTGTGCCCGATCTGGCGGCCGGGGGGAGATATGTTTTTACCTACCAGGGCACGGCGGAAAGCGCAGACGGCAGAACCTTTTCCTTCGATATCCAGGTCCCCTTTTTCGTTGAAACCGATTCCCCTCCTCCAGTCATCCTCCAACATGACCCTGCCGATGCGGCAACCGCTTCAACACAGAGCCCGTTGATACTTACATTCTCCCGCGCCATGGACACGGAAAGCTTCGAAGAAGGATTCCGAATCACTCCCTCTCTTGAATTCGACAGCTCCTGGAATGCAGCCGAAGATACGGTCACCATAATGCCGCAAGAAGAGTGGCGGAATTTGACCCTCTATACATGGCGCCTTACTGAAGAGATAAGAGACAAGGCCGGCATCGCCCTTGCTTATCCTTTTTCCTCCTGCTTCATAGTGCAGGAGGATTCTGAAAGTCCCACACTAACGGAAATTCAGCCTGCAGAGAGAAGCGGCGCCAATTTTATTCCCATTGCTGTCAGCGATCCCAACGAGCCCTTGAAAGACCTAAAAGTAAGAGATGCCATTATGATGAGTTTTTCTGAAGATATCCTGTTCGACTCCCTTTCCAGCGCCTTCAAAATGGATCCCTCCGTCAGCGGATACATTCAGAGAATTGATGTGGGGATTTTCGTCTTTGTTCCTCTCGAAGGATACACCATGAATCAGACATATCATCTCAGTATTCGAACAGATGTAAAGGATCTTTCGGGTAATCCCATGCAGGCGGAATACGAGCTCTGGTTCGAGCCGGATATCGACATCCAGCAGGTTGATAAAATCGTCTGCCAGGGAGCTACCGTTCAGGAATATTTCCCGGGGGATTTCAACCAGAGTGAGCCGGTTTTCTTTGACCTCGAGGAATTGGGCGCCGACAGGATCCATACCTTTACCATAAGGTTTACCACCGCCTATGATGATGAGGAAAGCAGGACGAGAGTTGCCGGGAATATACAATGTGAAGCCTTCTTCCCGCCGAGCCTTCCTCACCCGGACCTGGAAAGCATCGGATGGAATGTCCAGGGAACGGAGATTACCCTCACGTATACCAACTTTGAATTCAGTCCGGCCGGAATACAAGAAAACCTCTACCTTGTCACCATCCCCGGCGGAAAAGAGGAGTCCATTAATCAGCACGGCGCCTTCCTGGAGGAGGATGTCCGGCTCCTGCTGGAGGCGACTGAATCATGAAAAGAGACCTCTGCCTTCTTTTACTTCTTATTCTCTATTCAACGCTTTCATGCCGGTTGTTTCAAATGCAGCCCATGGAGGTTGAGGAATGGTCTCCTTCTGCAAAAACCGTTGCATCTACCGACGATGTTCATATCTGGCTTACCTTCTCATCCCCCGTGGATAGAACACGGGTAGAAGAAGCCTTCTCTCTGACGGAAAACGGTGAGAACATGGAAGGTTCCTTCTCCTGGAAAAACGAAACCCTTATTTTCAAGCCTTTCAAACCTTTCTCCCGGGGCGTAACATATGTCGTTAGAGTTACCACCCAGGCGGAAGACATATATGGTAATTCTCTGCCCGAGGATTTTTTCAACCGTTTCAAAATTGGAATCGATGATGTAAGTCCGGCGATAGCAACCGTTTTACCGACGCACAACTCTGTCACGGACAACCTTTTTGAAGAAATTACCATGCATTTCTCAGAAGCCGTGGATGCCGGAAGTCTCTATTCCGCTTTCTCAATTTCACCTAATGTCCAGGGCTGCTTTTCCTGGCCGGATGACAGTACGGCAGTCTTTACACCCATGGCAGCCTATGAGTGGCAGGAGGAGTATGAGGTCTCTCTTGCGAACACCCTTGAAGACCTGGAGGGAAACCGTCTTACCGAGCCTTTCACATGGCGTTTCAAAACAGGCTCAGACACGACGCCGCCGGCTGTCACCTTTGCAGGCAGCATAGATGAAAGCTACACGCTGACCGCCTACGACAACACAACCGCCATCATCAACGAGGAATGGGAAAGCTATTGGGGTATAAAAATCATCTTTTCAGAAGAAGTCGACCGGGTATCTTTGCAAAACGTTTTAAGCGTAGAGCCGGGGTGGAGCTTTCAGATCGAATGGCCGGATCCGTTGACAACCGACCAGGTGCTGCTCATTCCAAACGAACGGTTCTCCTACGGAGAGCTTTACACTTTGCGGCTTGGGGACGAACTTTCAGATTGCTATGGGAATCAGACCTCTTCGGAGATCAGTTATCGCTTTTTAGTAAACGGACCCGAATCTTTTCCCCCTGAAATAACACGATTCACCTACATGTCGGTTCCGGGAAGCGCCGATTCCGGCGATATCACGGAGTTAAGCAGTTTTGACCTTATAGATCTATCAAATTACGACACAGCCGCCGAGGGTTTCTTTGACATCTACCTTCATTTAGCGGAAGGCGCTTCAATCAATCTCATGTCCTTTATGGAGAGCCTTTCAATCGACTGCACGAACCAATGCGCCGACATAAGCCCCATTGCATTGGAACAATCCGCAGCCGCCGTCCTTTCCCCCGATCCCAATCCGGCGCCCGATACTAATATCAACGAAGTTGTGGTTCGGATTTATGCTGTGATCGACAACGATCCTGGTAAAAACGGCGTAATAACCGCGGGCCTTGCCCCGGGTTTAAAGGATTCCCGGGAAAACGCTCTGGCCGGCGTGTGGGAAATAATCCTTATCAAATAGAGGGGTTATAATTGCGGTCACTCATTGCCCTGTCCGTAAGGCGGCCCGTTACCATCTTAATGGTATACCTGGGCCTGGCTATTTTCGGATTTATCGCTGCTCTCGATCTTAATCTGGAGTTTCTCCCGGACATAAGCGTGCCCCGTCTTATCGTCTCCGCTTCTTATCCCGGTCTTCCCCCAACTGAGGTCAGGGAGCTCATCACGATTCCACTGGAAGACGCCCTTTCCTCTATTAAAAGTCTGAAAAATCTTTCCTCTGTTTCCAGGGACGGAGCTTCAACCATTGAACTGGAGTTTCATTGGGGCGCCGATATGATGTTTGCGGCAGTGGAAGCGAGAGAAATTATCAACCTTGCTTTCGCCAACCTCCCTTCTGATATAAACAAGCCGGTTGTTCTGCCCATAAATCCCGGCGATGATCCCGTACTCCGGATAGGCGTGTTCCCCAGGAGCGGAGATCTGGCGCTTGCCGGAAGACTGGCCGGTAGAGAGGTCAAAACGCGGCTCCAGCAGGTGGATGGCGTAGGATCGGTCACTGTGACAGGCGGGATCCGGGATGAGATACAGGTCCTGGTGGATCAATCGAAGGCTGCTGCAAGAGGAGTCGGTATCGAGCATATTACGAAGGCACTGGCGGATTCCAACCTGGACTATCCGGCCGGTACTCTGACGGAAGGAGCGGTCGAATACCTCGTAAGGTCGCAAGGGAAAGTGGAAGATGCGGAGAGCCTCGGCCGGTTATTCGTGACCGGGGGAAACACAGAGGCCCGGTTCCGGTTGGAGGAAATAGCGGATATCAGGCCGGGGGAAAAAGAAAAAAAATCACTCTTTCAGATGAACGGGAGAGAAGGCATAGGGCTCATTATAAGGAGAAAGGGTAAAGCGAGCCCCGTGAAGCTCTCCAGGGACATTCGGGAATGTTTGAAAGAATTGAGAATGTCATACGGCAGGGATCTGGAATTTATTATTGTCAAAGACTCCTCAAGCCTGATCGAAAATTCCATACGCAACCTCGTGTTCTCCGCCCTTCTCGGCGCGGTAATCGCATTTATTGTTTTACTCGTCTTTACAGGAAAGCTCTCACAATCGGCTATCCTGGTCGCTTCTATTCCATTCTCCATTTTATCAGCCCTCCTCCTCCTTCGTCTGGCAGGCAGGTCATTAAACATCATGTCTTTAGGCGGTCTCGCTCTCGGTGTAGGTATGCTGGTGGACAACAGTGTTGTTGTTCTGGAAAACCTCTCGAGAAATATTAATTCCGGCAGCGGGGATATCCGATGCCTTACCGTTACCTACACAGAAGAAATGGCCGTTTCGACTTTCGGCGCCACTCTTACCTCTCTTGTAGTCTTTCTTCCGATCATCTTTCTTCCCGGTATATTAGGCGCCCTCTTTAAGGATCTTGCTTTATCCGTGGCTTTTTCTCTCGGCGCTTCATACATCATCTCGATTACCCTGGTCCCCGTGCTCTTTATGCTCTCCTTGCGTAAAAAAAGGCGACCGGTCGGGGAAAGGGAGAACAGACAAAAAAAGTCAATTCTTTATATTGAGCGGCTGTACCGGAGTCTGTTTCGAAGATCCCTGCGCAGGCCGCTCTTAGTGGCGCTGCTTCTCTTAACAGTCACCGGTTTTGGGATCTTTGCTCTTTTTCATTTAAAAACCGAATTTATGCCTGCGATTGATTCAGGGGAAATTCGGATCACAGTAACAGCGCCTCCTGGAACTTCGATGGGAAACATTGCCATGATCGGATCCGGGCTGGCCCGCCAAATTCAGATGATAGATGATGTGGCGCTTACTCACAGTAAAGCCGGCGGCGAAGAAGACGATTTTTATTACCTGGCCGATCCGGAAGACAGCGGCAATCTCCTCCACATGGTGATTCAGCTTAAAAATCTAGACCGGTTCGGCAGAGGCCGAATGTCGGTCTTCGAAATCCAAAAAATACTTCTTGATAAACTCACCGTCGAAGGATCGACTTTAAATATCTCTCTTCCTGAAGATATTCTGTCACCGATTTTAAGAACCGGCACACAGGCGCCGGTGCTCAAGATATACGGCTCAAGCCAGGACGAAGCCTTGAGCAGGGCTGCGTACGTAAAAGGATATATTGAGGATCTCAGCACAGCAGATGTCAATATCGTTCCATCCGGCAGAAAACCGGAAATAGTGGTCACTCCGGACAGACCGGCAATCGCCCGATCCGGCGTCTCTGTTCTGGATATGGCCCAAAGCATTCGTGCCGCCCTGGAGGGAACATATCCCACCAGGTTGACTGTCGGCGGCAGAGATGTCGATGTCCGGGTTCGTTTAAGGGAAGAAGACAGGGCAAACCTCGATCAAATACGCAGCCTGAATATACTGGCGCCCAACGGTGATATACTCACCCTTTCAGATCTGGCTCATGTGGAAATCAAATATGGACTTCCCAGCCTCATTCGCCGGGACAGGCGAGACACCGCGCTGTTAAGGATCACCCGGCAGGACGGACAATCCGGGAGGCTGAGCGATATACTGTCCCACATAACGGGGAGTTACTCTTTCGCGGAGAGCAGGGCAGGTTCAATTTTGAGACAGAACCTGCCCAGAATTCTCCTTACCTTTTCCCTCTCTCTGGTGCTGCTCTACCTTGTTTTAGGCGCCCAGTTCCAATCCTTTCTACTGCCGCTCTTATTGATGGCCTCCATACCCCTCTCTTTTTCCGGGGTCCTGCTTGCCCTGTTTATCAGCGGCAGATCGATTAATCTCAGCTCCAGCCTGGGTGTTCTCGTGTTACTGGGAATTACGGTGAATAACTCTATCGTGCTTTTCGAAACGTATAAGAGAAGGATTCAAAAATCGGGAAACGTGATGTCAGCCATCTACAGGGGAAGCTCACAGAGGCTGAAGCCCATTCTTATGACAATGCTCACGACAACCACGGCGCTTCTTCCCATAGCGGTCGATCCTTCCGGCACATCAACTCAAAGCGGCATGGCCGCAGCGATCATAGGAGGGTTGCTGCTTTCGACTATGCTTACCCTGTTTACGACTCCGCTTATTTTTTCCGCATACTACAGAAAGGTATACTCCCGTAAATGAAAGTCCTCGCATCCTGGTACCGGAGACCGGTAACAGCAGCCACAATTCTTATCGCTCTTCTGTCCCTTTCCGCAACAGCAATGCTGAACCTTCGTCTCGGACCTTCAAAGGATCAATCAGCCTCTTACTCGGTCATCATAAGGCATTTTGGTATTGACGGCAGGGAAATGGAAAGAAGCATAACCAGGCCGCTGGAAGATGCCATATCGTTTATACCGGGTATAGATGAAATGCGGTCAAGCTCGGAATACGGTAAATCCAGAATCGACCTTCTCCTTTCCGGAAGAGCCGACACGAAAGAAGTCTATCTCCTGCTGCAGGAAGCGGTGGACCGGACATTGCGCTTCCTGCCTGCATCGGTGCAGAAACCACTTATAATTTCAGGCAGTATGAGCCGCAAACCTGTTTTCATCGTTGCATTCAGATCGGATAGGACGGGCTCAATTAATCTCCGGGATTATATCGAACATAATATCAAGCCATCCTACGAAAAAATTAACGGAACAGGAGAGATCGAAGTTGCCGGAGGAGAGATCAGGGAGATACACGTAAAAGTGGATGCGGAAAAAGCATCGGCGCTCGATATCGGCCTTCAGGATATCGCGGCGAATCTCCAGGCTCAAAGCCTTATACTCCCGGCCGGAAAGCTGCCCAGCTTCTCCAAAGACCTGGCGGTTTATACGAGAGGCAGGATAAAGACACTGGAAAGCTTGAGAGACCTGGAAATCATCCTGCCCGATGGAGGCACTCAGAGACTCGGCGAGATTGCGGAGGCCGGTTTCGGATCGCGGGAACGTGAAAGTATCAGCCGCGTAAACGGGGAAGAGAGGGTCATCCTCTACGTCCAGAGCTCCGGTATCGCAAACATGGTGTCGCTTTCACAGAGCTTGAGAAGAGAAACTCTCAGGTGGGAGGAAGAAGGATTCGAGCTCGATGTTATCCTGGACACGGGAAGAGAGATAGAAGAATCCCTGTTCGAAGTTTTCAGAGCCATTTCTCTCGGCATGTTGATCGTTATCTTTTTTCTTTCCCTCTTTCTGAGGAATGTCAGGCAGATTATTCTGCTCTCCCTGACCCTGCCCTTTATTGTATTGCTTACGGCTGCACTTCTCTCTGTGCTGCATATCAGCCTCGATCATTTCACCCTTGCCGGTATTGCAGTTGGTGCAGGTATGATTATCGATGCCGGCATCATTATTACCGAAAACGCTAAAACCCGGGCGGGATTGTCCTCCACGATTAAAGAGACGGCAAAGGTAATACCACCCCTTGTTTCTTCGGCTTTCACCACCCTGATCGTCCTTATTCCGCTCTATTTCACCGGAGACGTCCTGCCGGGAATAAAGCATCTGGCTGTCTCCCTTACCTGCCTGATCTCCATCGCACTGGTCGTGAATATCCTCTTCCTTCCCCCCTTTTTATTCCATAAAAAACCGCAAATACGACCACGGATTCAGAAACGTGCCGTTAAAAAGAGTATAGCGCTCTTATACCGCTGGCTCTTCTTTGCCATGAGAAGGCCTTATATTTCCATTGCCGGGGGAATTTTAATTACAGCCGCAATGGTCATCGGGCTCCTTAACATGGGGAAGGATCTTACCGGCGGTTTTGAAGGAAACAGCATCTTTGCACACCTGGAATGTGAAAGCGGGGCAACGGTGGAATCCGTAGATGAGAAATGCCGGCGTTTTACGGACCTTTTAAACAGAATCCCCGGAATTCACCGCATTGAAACCATCGCAAGGAGGGGAAGCGGGGATATTATAGCCACCTTTGAACCCGATAAGATTGACAGGAAAGGACTTTTCAAGAAGATTCGGGAAATGGGACTTATGATTCCCGGCAGCTTTCTCTACATTCCTGAAAGCCCGGAATTCCGCGAGAGGAAAATTGAGGTTGCCGTGATCGGTGAAGACGATCGAGTATTAAAAAAAATCGCCCATTACGCCGCTGGCGCCCTGAGTGAGGCGCCATGGGTCAGCCAGGCTGTGCTTCACTTTAAAAGCAGCCCGGCAGAGTGGGTTTTTAAAATCGACCATGCCAGGTCCTCAGCGCTCGGTGTCTCCGTCGGAAATATTATAGGCACACTGCGATGGGCCCTCTACGGACCAGTGGCATTGAAGTGGATCGAAAGCGGGCGTGAAATGGATTTAAGGATTATGGCGGATCGCGACAAGGCCGCCTCGATCCAGGCCCTCTCCGATCTTCCCATTCAATCCGGCGCCGGGGGAACGAGGAAGCTGAGTCAGCTGGGGGATTTCCGACTGGTCGAAGGAACGTCCCGTATATACCGAAAGAACCGGCAGAGAGCCGTTTTCTTTACCGTACACTCAAATGAGTACCGCCTGGACGAAATGGCAAAAATCCTGCAGGACACTTTGAACGACATAAGTCTTCCCCGGGGTTATGCCTTCGAGCTTGACAAACAGGTCATCAGACTGGACAAACATTTCCGGTTTATCTGGTTCACGTTTGCTCTGGCCGTTCTTCTGATATACATGATTCTCGCTTCACAAACGGAATCGTTTACCTGTCCTGTAGCGATC
>CBDUZM010000098.1:0-8970 GCA_965371685.1 uncultured Spirochaetaceae bacterium
CTTGTGGCTACAGCTGAAAACCAGAACGTAACAGATGGGGAGGGAAACATTCTCGACGCCTACTACAGGAGACCCAAACGAAAGGAAATCAGCGGCGGGTATTACAGGCCGGAAGTCAGAGAAAAGAAGCAGGACCACGGCGCCTACGAGGTGCGGGATTTTTCCGGAGAGGGAAGCTTCAATGAACGGGTGGAGCGTACTTTTTTCGAATGGGAGGAAGAAGAAGAAAAGCAGGCTCTCCGGCGAAAGATTCTTCGGGAGCTCAAGGCAAGAGAGAATGCCATCCGGATCAAATTAAAAAAGCTGGAGGGCAAAAGGAGGGAATATGCCGGCGTAGAACGCTTCCGCGAGCTGGGGGATCTTATAAAGAGCTCGCTTTATAAAATTAACAAAGGGGACAGATGGCTTAAGGTGACAGACTATTTACACGGCAACAGCGAAGTGGATATAGAGCTCAATCCGCAGAATTCTCCTGCTGAAAACGCAGAAAATTATTACCGATTGTATAAAAAGACCAAAAAGGCGGCCGTCCGTCTGGAAGACGAGGTGGAAGATATGAAGGCCGGCCTTTCGGGTATTGCAGCAGATGAAAAACGTCTCTTTCACGAAACCAACCTTGCCGTACTGCGCAGCATGGACAAAGGCGCCGCCCGTACGAGACGAAAGGATGTGTCCATGCCCGGACTGGTTTTTGCCGCTCATGGCCACCGATTCCTGGTAGGAAGGACAGCCCTTGAAAATGACACTCTTCTTCGCAGTCATGTAAGCGGAAACGACTACTGGTTTCATGCCAGGGATTTTGCAGGAGCGTATGTGTTCGTAAAAGCTGTCAAAAAGGCCGGAGGAACGGTAAAAGGAAAAAGCATACCGCTGGAGGCAATGCTCGACGCGGGAAACCTGGCGCTCTTCTATTCAAAAGGCAGGAATTCGGGACAGGGAGATATTTACTACACCCGTGTAAAATATCTCAGAAGAGCCAGGGGGGGTAAAAAGGGACTGGTCATTCCTACACAGGAAAAGAACCTGTTTATAAAGGCAGATCCTCAGCTCCTCGAAAAACTGAGAGGCGCGAGAGAGTTATATTGATGCCGGTTTGAAATGCGTCATTCAACCCGGATTCTAGCCCATTGTACATCGGTCTTGTCCGTACCAGTGCCGGCATAATAGGCCACAAGAATATCCCCGTTTTGCAGACGCGCTGCCGTCGGCAGTCCTAAAGAAAATTCGGACATCTCCGCCCATGCATCCTGCATGGACCCTTTCTTCCATGTCTGAGAGGATGTACCGGCAAGATAAATCTCGGTTTCCGTCCCGCCCGCCCACGTTCTGCCGTTGTCCTCACTGATGCGCGCTTTGACCGCCGGAGTGTTCGTTCGATCCATATAAACCATGACAAGGCTGCCGTCAGGCAGGGAAACAGGAGGCGCCGGCTGGCCGGGGACCCCGATATCCCACATTTCCGACCAGGTGCGGCCATTGTCCAGAGATTCCCGCGCGTGGATGTTCCTGTAGAGGGCAGCCTGATTATCATACGTCCAGAAAAGATCCAGAATCCGCCCGTCTGCCAGAACCCCCGGTCTCTGGTCCCAGTAGAAGATCCTGTTATCCGGATCTCTGCTCACGATTGCATGCTCGGGCCAGGAGCTTCCTCCATCCTTTGAGAACATCAGCACGGAGGCATGCCGCCACTCCGAGGTATCGTAATAGTCTTTGTTGAGCTCGAACTGGCAGGCCAGATCGCCGTTGGATAGAAGCAGGACCGGTCCGGTGATGGGAGTCGGCATGTTTAAAGGTGAAGTGTCCATCAATTCCGGTGCAGACCAGGTAACGCCTTCGTCCCGGGACTCTGCAAAAAAAATACGGGTACCGAGTAAGCCCTCTGTTTCCTCGTTGAAATAGGGCAGCGATGGATCGGAGTGATCAACCCAGCACAGTACGGCTATCAGCCGGTTCTCACTAAAGGCCGTTATGTATGCACCGCGGAAAAGACCGGGCATGCCGTTAATACTCGGCGGGACAAACGGGCTGAATGGCGCCCGCCATGTCTGTCCTTCATCATCGGACCACGACAACAAGACATGTTGTCCGCCGGAAGATTTCTTAGCAGGAGCGGCGCGGCAGCTTCCTATCCACCTGCCTCCGGGCAGGACGCAGATTCCGGGAAACGCACAACTCTGTTGATCCGTATCCTTCTCTCCCTTGAAGATGGCGCCTCTGTCGATTATGTTTATATTATTCATGATTTTAACAGAATCTACCGGAATACCCCTTCTTCGTCAAACCACCTTTTAAACTGTGTAAAAGCTTGCTGATAAGGTTCCCCTTTCCTTGATCAGCTGACCGTCATCGGGTAGGATCAAAGAAAACCAGAGAGGAATAACTATGGTACGGTTCCCCGAGCATCTATACACGGATCTGCGGATCGAGGATGTAGCAGAAACGAAAATTCAGTATACACTCGGTATTCTCGACGAGGTAAAGCAGAAACATTATAAGGCTGCATTTATCAGGATTTTTGATGGTAAAAGATGGTATTACAGCGCCACCACGGAGCTCGAAAACCTTCAGGGAGAAATCGATGCTCTTGCAGCGATGGCCACAGCGAATACGGGAATACTCCAGGAACCTGTTGTCCGGAAACTCGAGACTAATATAGACGACTGCCTTCGATTTGAAGGCGACCGGGATATCAGCAGGATTTCAATTCAAAGTAAGACGGAGCTTCTGAACGGATATTCCGGGATAATTTCAGGAAGGGAGTATGTCGAATTGTGGCGCAGCCTCTATATAGACCAGAGGGTGACAAAGACTTTCCTTTCCAGCAAAGGCGCTAAACTGACCTATGATTATCAGAAAGCGGGGGTACGAGTTTCCATGCACCTTTCCGCCGGTGATAAAAAATTCAAGGAACGGTTTGACGCCGGCGGTAATCTGTACTCCGATCTTGAGGGAAAAAAACAGGGAATTGAAGAGAAATACCGGAAGGCGGTTTCCTTTCTTCTGAATGCTGAAGAGATTGAAGCGGGGGATTACACGGTGATTCTCTCACCCGAGGCAGCCGGTGTTTTCGCCCACGAAAGCTTTGGACATAAAAGCGAGGCTGATTTCATGCTGGGTGACGAAACCATGAAAAGGGAATGGCAAATAGGTAAGGAGGTGGGAACGAAAATTCTGTCAATTATCGACGACGGTGAAAAGACGGGAGTCGGCTATGTTCCCTATGACGATGAAGGATCGAAATCCAGGGAAACTTACCTGATAAAAGATGGGGTGCTCGATGGAAGGCTTCACAGCGCCGCGACCTCTGTGGACCTCAATGAAGAATTGACCGGGAACGCCAGGGCGCTGAATTTCGAGTTTGAACCGATCGTAAGGATGACCACGACTTACATCCGGGGCGGAGAAAAAACTTTCGACGAACTTGTGGGCGAAGTGAAGGACGGGATCCTCGTCGAAACCATTCAGCATGGCTCAGGATTGTCGACCTTTACCATTGCCCCTTCTCTTGCCTACCGAATACGTAATGGCAAAGTCGCCGGGCCTGTAAAGATATCGGTCATTACAGGAGATGTCTTCAAGACCCTTGGGGAGATCGACGGGCTATCCGACAAGGTCGAGCTGCTCTCATTTGTCTCAGGCGGCTGCGGCAAGATGGAGCAGCACCCCCTTCCGGTCGGTTTCGGAGGACCCTGGGTTCGGGTTCGCATGCTTCATGTACAGTAAGGGAGGAACGTAACATGCAGAGAGAAAAGTATTCCATTCATGTCCGGGAAATTTCCCTGAATATCGTGCAAAACAGTATTGACTCCGTAAGAAAAAAAGACATCCTGAAGACAGGATACCGGGTTTATAACAAGGGGAATATCGGTGTAGCCGGCGTAATCGGAAGCCCCGCCGGACAGGCCGGTGAAGATAAGCTCTGGGAAAAGGCCGGGGAAGCCCTGTCCCTTCAAGTCCCCTACCCCTGTGATGTCACCCGGAATAAAAAAGAACAAATGTATTTCGATTGTGTTCTCTCCTCGGATGAGGACCTGATGCATGAAACTGAGATAATCCTGTCGGACCTTAAAGAGACCCAACCCGGTTTCTCTTTTTCCAATAAAATCAACAGAACCAGGAGGCTGGTGGAGCTCAAAAACGATGCCGGCCTGGATCTCAGCCATGAAAGCACTCACCTGGATTTCAGCCTGCTTGTAAAGGATAATGGATCATCCAATATCCTTGATCTCTTCACAGGTTACGAGGGGCGTGAATACGACCGGGAGGCTTTCCTGGGAATGACCAACAGCACCTGCGAAGCCTGGCGGAACAGGATCGATATCACAGACGGTAAGTATCCTGTCGTCTTTTTTACCTCTGAAATGAGCTATCGCACCAAGCTCCTGGAATCACTTCACGGAATGCTCTACGGCTCAGGCAGCTCCCTCTTATCGGGAAAACTGGGGGAAAAACTGTTTAATGATAATTTTACCGTATATCAAAGCCGCAATCCCGAAGACACCGTTTCACTGCCGTTTTTTGATGCGGAGGGAACCATTCCCCCTGATTACCGGTATTCTCTAATAGAAAAGGGGGTATTGAAATCGCCGTTTACCGATAAAAAAACAGCACGGAAGTACGATCTTCCCCTGACCGGCGCGGCTGCCGGCGAATACGATTCCGTGCCTGACATCGGATACCGGAGCATTATAGTAAAGCCTTCGGCAAAAACTATGAAAGAGCTTCTCGACGGCCAGGGAGCGGTTTTTGCTTTTATTCCAATGGGGGGTGACTTTACCCCGGACGGCCATTTCGCAACTCCTGTGCACCTTGCCTTCTGGTTCGACGGCGAAAAGCTCACAGGAAGACTGCCGGAACTGAATCTATCCTCCCATCTTTACGATATGTTCGGCAAGGATTTCATCGGGGTATCCGGGGATTATTTCTTCCCCCTCGGAATCGACCGGACCATCTCCATGCGGATGCAGGTTTCGAAAAAAGAATAACGCCCCCGCCCGATTGACTTACTATATTCTTTTCATCATACTTTCAGTATATGGCTGTCAGTTCCCCGGGCGCGGGAAAAATAAGAGAACCTATCGTGGAAGGTATACTCTATCCTGCGGATAAAGATGAGCTGGCAAAAAAAATCATGTCACTTCTTGAAAAAGCAAAGTTGAGGGACGGCGGCGCATTCGGTATTATTACTCCTCACGCCGGAATCGAATACGTTGGTCCTTTGATGGCCGCGGCATACAAATCCGCTTCGGTAAGGGATATTGATACTGCAGTGATTCTCGCGTCTGTTCACCGACCGGCGGACGATAAAATCATTCTCCCCGAATCTCACTTCTTCAATACTCCTATCGGTTCTTTGACTGTGAATCAAAAACTAGTGGAAGAGCTGTTGAGCTGCAGTACAGCGGCGATCCGGAATGACATCCCTCACCTGGAGGAGCACAGCATCGAGGTTCAGCTTCCATATATTCAACTCCTCTTCCCTGACTGCGAAATTCTTCCTATCCTTATGGGAAGCCCGAAGCCTGGAAATGTGAAGGCCTTGGGAAATGCGCTTCAGCTGATCCTTTCAGACAAGTACGACAGGACACTCATTGTTGTAACAACCAACATGAGCTCCTATAAAAACAAATTACAGGTTGAGAGCGAGGCTGCCCTCTTCCTCGAGCTCGTGAACAACGCGGATTGGCAGGGAATTAACGAGGCATTACTTAAAAAGCAGATCACCTCTTGCGGCGCAGCCTGTGTTGCATCTATACTTTCCTTCAGCAGTGTTGCCTTTAAAGTCGAAATTCTCGACCGGCTCAGCTCGGATCAGATAAAAAAGGACCGTGGAAATGCGATCCAATATGCAGCTGTCTCATTGTTCAGGGAAAGATAGATGGAATTTACACTCAGCTTAGACGAGAAAAAAAACCTGCTCAAGCTGGCCCGATCGTCCATTGCCTCAAAATTGACGAACGCCGAAATACCGGACATCCCTGCTACCCGGTCCCTCTCCGAACACTGCGGTGTCTTCGTGACACTGACCAAGATGGACGCTCTCCGAGGCTGTATAGGCTATATTGCGGCCAAGAAACCTCTCCTGGCTACGGTAGCCGATTCCGCCAGGGCCGCTGCTTTCGAGGATACCCGTTTCTCTCCGCTTATAGAGGAAGAGCTTTCTGAAATTATAATCGAAATATCCGTTCTTTCTCCTCCCCAACGAATAAAGGACATAGAAAAGATCCGGGTAGGAAAGCACGGGATCATTCTCCGGCAAGGCTATTACTCGGGTCTTCTCCTGCCCCAGGTGGCAACGGAATACGGTTGGGATAGAGAGACCTTTCTCTCTAATACCTGCTACAAGGCGGGCCTTCCCGCGAACTGCTGGAAAGATCCTGATGTCATTATTGAAATTTTCAGCGCCCTCATCTTCAACGAAGACGAGTTGGGTATTCAAATCTAGTTGATGCTTTTTCACTCCGATTTTGGTATACTTTAGTTAGGCAGAAGGAGACGGAACATGTACGAAAAACAACAAGAAATAATGAAACAGCATACTCGGTTCACCGAGGATGATATTGAATATCTGGGAGTGCCTACCGGCATCAAAGGAAATCGTCCGAGTTCTCTAAGTATATTTCATGATCTAAAAGAACATAAAGGCTGGCTGGTCGGAGAAACGGGATTCCGGGAATGGCAATTTTCCGGCATTTCCAGAAAGACCGGCGGAGTCATTGTCTACGGACCTGCCGCCGTCGGTAAAGATCTATTAGAAGTGATGGACCTTCCTGCTATGGAAGCGATGCCCTATATTCTTCGCCTGGCAAGGGCTCTGAAACTTCTTCAAGATCAATCGGTCCCTCTCTTCAACATCATACTGGATGCCGTAATATTTGTGGAAGGGGGCGATGTGCTTTTCCTTCCCCCTGCAGTCATGCTGAGAATAAAGGATACCCGTTCCCTGTCTTACCGAATCGGCGCCTATGAAGTCGTCAATCATCCCTATCGTAAGGCGGAACCTTTGGTCTGTTTCATTTTCGGGACCCTGCTCTATAAACTGGGAACCGGTGAGTTTCCCTTTACCGGCGATACAGAAGATGCTGTCCGAACGAAAGTGAGGAATCTTTCCGTCGTACCTCCTCACCTCTTATTACCGGAAATCAGGGAAGACGTTTCCGGCGTAATCATAAGCTCTCTCAACAAACCCGAATCCTCTTCTCTCGACAAATGGGTGGATACACTGGAACAGTGGACCCGGGAAGGAATATCCCGGAGGGTAATGGAAGCGGAGAGAAAACAGCTTCTGATTAAAGCGAAAACCCAACAGGAAAAAGCCGAGAAAAGCTTACGGCAGAAAGTATTTTTCGAGAGGTACGGAAGAACCGTCGCTATTACATCGGTGGCGGTTATCGTTGCCGGTATACTTATCGGGAGTATTCTGAAAAACGTCCTGGCGCCGAGGGTCACCAGGGGATTCAGCCCTGCCCAGGTAGTGGAAGCTTTCTACACCGGTATAAACAGACTGGATCATATGACCATGGAGGACGCCACAATTGAAGGCGCCGGCAAGAGCGAGATCAATGCAGCCATCAGTCTTTTTGTCATGAATAAACAGATTGAAGCATACGAAGGAAAAAGACCGCTTGTTCCCGCGGATTTATGGATCGAGGACGGCAGGCCAAAGCTGGTTTCACCGAATTATGTCTATGGTGTGGGAAATCTGGAAATAACCGAGGAACAAGGTGAGCCCGATCCCGTTTTTATCGCAACCTACGAGAGATGGTCCCGGACTGAAACAGATTCGGAGATCGGCTCGAGCCAGGCAATCTATGACGGCTATTATGTCAAAGACAGGGTAAGCCTCAAACTGGATAAAAAAGACTGGGTCATTTTTCTAATTGATACCCTGGAAACAGAGCCTATCAAAGAGTGAGACTTGGAGAGAGCATGACATCCACGCTGCAGGTTTCTTATATAGACAAGGAACTTAATGCTCTCCTGGGAAATTTATCCGATACTCAGCCTTCCTACAGCATGCATTACAATCACAACGAAGAGTTTTTCCTCGAGTTGAGCGAAAGCTTTGATGTTCCCCACCTTCCGATTCATCACGATGTCAGGCTGCGCAAACCGGATTCCGGGTATATCGATGTACTTAAGCATGTAATCTCTCAGCTCGTTGTGCTTGTGCCGGACTTATTCAGGCAGGCAACTTATTTTTTCGATCCTGCAGAGATCTTTAAACCGCGTTTTTTCAGTCTCTACCGGTTGGAGGATAAACGCTACCTCTACATGCTGGAACTGGATCTCATGTTCCGTGCCCGGGAGTCCGGAGTAATTGAAAAAGGAAGCAACGATATCAGTCCCCATTTCCGATCCAGTCACCTATACGCAGAGGGGATCGTCATTCCCCTGGAGAATGTATCGGTCAAGGAAGGTACGATTGAATCATTCCAAATCCGACAGACCCTTTCCGATACATGGATAGGCGAAAAGGGAAGGGGTTATCGATTGAGGGGTATATGGATGGACGATGAGTTGTCTAAATTCTTCACCAAGCTCTTCCTTCCCAACGGAAGGCGAAGTTATCCCTACTATCCCTTTATCTGCCGCTACAAGAGCATATGCAGCACGGTAATCCCTCTCTCCCAGGAGGGAAGGGAGCGCGCCATGGTCTATCTTGACAGAGCCCTCCGGTTTCTCCTTCCATCGACCCCGGAAATCCAGAGGGATCTGAAGGGAAGCTCCTTCTCGAAAGACCTGCCGATCTTTCAACGATTGAAGGCGGAAGTTCCGGAAATTTGGAAAAACTTTCTCGAAGATTTAAAGATCGAGGTTTACCTGAACGAACAGGGGATGAAGGAGTACAGGATTGAACTTTGAGGCTTCTGATTTTTCAGGCCTGCGGGTAACCGTGATGGGGTTGGGGCTGCACGGAGGCGGGCTGGCATCCGCCGTGTTCTTCGCCTCCCGGGGCGCCAGGGTCAC
>CBDUZM010000099.1:0-8956 GCA_965371685.1 uncultured Spirochaetaceae bacterium
AGGATCGAAAGGTTTGCCTGTCTGAAGGCCGCAATGAGTCGGCGCAGCGACAGTGCCACTCGGGGAAACAGCTTCCATTGTTGCCTCAAGAAGCCCGGAAGCGCCTCCCGGAATCCTGGCGCCAAAGCTGCGGAGAGAAGTGTGGCAAAACACCAGATCGCCCGGGTCAATACCCACACGCCTCAAACCCTCGATAATTTCCTCTTTAGTCAGTAGGGGAGTACTCTGCATGTCGTAATAGCGGCGGTCACACCGGAAGCCATCCACCGGACTAAAAAAAGGCAGCCTGATTACGGGCTGCCAAATTGTAATAAATTAAGGTAGGGGATGACCGGTTCCGATCCTATTCCAATATAATAGCTTCTACGGGGCAGTCATCGGTCGCTTCCTGCACTGCACTCTCAAGCTCGGCGGGCACATCCGCTGATTTTACTTCCGCCACATCGTCTCCCATCCGGAAGACATCCGGAACGCTGTCTTCACAGAGCCCACAAGCGGTGCAGAGTTCCGCATCGATTTTCACCTTCATATCTTTCTCCTTCGTCTGAAATAGGGAATGTCGGTACACTCTATGGAAAAGCATATATCCTGTCAAGCGTACAGCGTCCACTCACATAGGCTTGATATGGGTTTATGTTTACTCTATAGTAAATCACATCCGGATGACTGCTGGAGCCGTCGAGGTGATTCAGAAATACTTTCAAAAACAGGCAATGATGAGGAGAGTGCTGCTCTCTCTCATGCCCATCTATATCCTTGCACTCTATCTCTACGGCTGGAGGCTTCTTCTGCTGGCCGCTATCATCTTTCCCTTCGGCATAGCCGTCGAATATATCTTCGAAAAACGAAAGGGAAAAAAAATCTCGGAAGCCGTGCTGGTTACGTGCAGCCTTTTCCTCCTCTCGCTGCCGGCTCACACTCCCTGGTGGATCGCCCTTCTCGGTATAATTTTCGGGATACTAATCGGAAAGGAGGTCTACGGCGGCTTCGGCAGGAACATATTCAATCCCGCCGTCAGCGGGCGTCTTTTCGTTTATATCGCTTTTCCCAACTCCATGCAGAGCGGTTTTCTGACCCCTGGTAAATTCGGCATTGGGGCAGATGCCTTAAGCGGAGCAACTCCATTGGCGATACTTCGCGAGGGAGGATCTATAGATCGGCTGATGTCTTTTCTCGGGATACGCCCCGGCGCTATGGGCGAAAGCTCTATGGTGCTCATCCTTATTGCAGCAGTCTTCCTAATGGCTACCAAAACGGCCGGCTGGCGAATCATACTCTCTACCTTTGCCGGCGCCGTCCTCCTGACTACTGTTCTTAATTTGGCTGGAATCGACGACGCTTTCTTCCCGCTGGATGCGCTGCTGTCAGGTTCCATCCTCTTTGTCTGCGTCTTTATTGCCACGGATCCGGTATCCGCGCCAAAGAGAAAGGGAGCTCACTGGCTTTATGGGCTCATTATAGGCGCGACGGCAATACTGGTAAGGACCTTCTCTCTCTTCCCGGAAGGAACAAGCTTCGGTGTGCTGCTCGGCAACACCTTTGCCAGCTTGCTTGACCAGCTCGCCGGCCGCATTCAGTTATCCATGAGGAAGGCTGATAGATGAAAAAGCAGGGAACGGTTTATACGATTATCTTTACCTTTATTACAGCCTTCTTCTTCGTGACAATTCTTGCTCTGACCAATGAAGGCACTCGTAAGACAACAGAACTGAATCAGGAGCTGGCCGAAAAGAGAGCATTTCTCAATATCCTGGGCATTGAGTACGAAGAAGCAGCGGACATCATCGCCGCCTATGATTCGAGGATAACTGAAGAAACTATAAAAGGTGTGACCCTTTATAAAGCACGGGTGGAGGAAGAAACCCGAACGGCTGTACGATTCAGCGGACCGGGCCTATGGGGCACAATAACCGGCGGCCTGGCGGTCAAATCGGACTTATCCCGTATCGTCGGTATCGAAATTATCGATCAGAACGAGACCCCCGGTCTTGGGGGCCGGATCACGGAAACCTGGTTCACAAAACAGTTCGAGGGTGAGAAAATAATCAATAACCGGATTCTCATTCGAGGAAGCGGTGACAACAGCAGGGAAAACGGATTGGTGGACGCTATAACAGGCGCCAGCCGAACCTCCCAGGCCATGGAGACGATAATAAACAACAGCATTAAAAGCTTTCGGGACGCATTGGGAACAGAATAGATGAAGGGAAGTGCAGCAACAAAAATTCTTAAAAGTAATATCTGGACCAACAATCCCGTATTCATTCAGATTCTCGGCATTTGCTCCACCCTGGCGGTAACGAACAACCTCATCAATACCGGGATCATGACCATAGGACTGATTTTTGTCGCCAGCTTTACGAATCTCACAGTATCGCTTCTGAAATCTTACATCCCCCGCAAAGTCAGGATGATCGTCCAGACACTGATAATAGCCTTTTATGTCATCATAGTAGACATCATGCTGCGTGCCTACCTGCCTGAAATCGCCAAAGCTCTCGGACCTTATGTGGGCCTGATAATTACCAACTGCATAATCATGGGCCGGGCGGAAGCCTTTGCGCAGTCCAACTCTCCCCTTATTTCTTTCTGGGACGGTTTTACCTCCGGCCTGGGTTACATGTTTGTACTGCTCCTTATTGCCTTTTTCAGGGAGCTCCTCGGCTTCGGCACACTCTTCGGCTTTCCGGTCATGCCCCGGGGGTTTTTACCGTGGACGATCATGATTATGGCCCCCAGTGCCTTTTTCCTCCTGGGAATCTTTATCTGGATAGCCAAGGGAATCATGCTTCGAAAGGGAGGTAAATCATGAGTCCGAATATTCATCCGGTGGTCCTGTTATTTGCCTCTATATTTACCAGCAATATTCTACTGGCAAATTTCCTGGGCATGTGCTCCTTTATCTCCATATCGAAGGATACTAAATCGTCCAACGGGCTGGGGCTGGCCGTCACCCTTGTGCTCACTGTCACGGCTGCGATAAACTGGGTCGTCCTGGAATTTGTGTTGATACCGTTGAATTTAATCTATCTGCGCTACATTATATTCATCATCGTAATAGCGGCTGTGGTACAGATACTGGAAATGATTATCGAAAGAATTTCCATGCCTCTCTACATGGCCCTCGGAATTTTCCTGCCTTTGATTACGGTAAACTGCGCAATTTTGGGTATCTCACTTTTTATAGAGATTCGAAGGTATACTTTGATTCAATCGGTGGTTTACGGTTTTGGTTCCGGCCTGGGCTGGTGGCTGGCAATTATGGCTCTCTCGGCGATCAGAACCAGGACCGACAAGGCGCCCGTTCCTGCGGGGATGAAAGGACCGGGTATAACATTGATTACCATCGGACTGATGGCCATGGCTTTCATCGGATTTTCCGGTATGCTCGGTGTCCAGTGAAGCGTCCAGAAAAGCGAATAGGATAATCTTATAAGGAGCAGCCGACTTGACAGCCTTTTTTCTTGTTGGACCGCTGGCTATCGCCGGTATCAGCGCCCTGCTGGCGGCAATCATCTCCTTAATTGATGCTGTAGTCAACAACTACGGCGAATGCCGTATAGACATCAACAACAATCAGAGATCCATCACAGTTAAAGGCGGCTCATCTCTTCTTTCATCCCTGTCGGAACAGGGAATATATCTTCCCTCCGCCTGTGGAGGGAGAGGGAGCTGTGGTCTCTGCAGGGCAAAGGTCCTTTCGGATATCGGACCGATCCTCGCTACCGAGCTGCCTTTCCTGTCCGATCGGGAAAAAGCGGACAACATCAGGCTCTCCTGCCAGGTGAAGGTAAAATCGGATCTCAGGATAGAGATACCCGAAGAGCTCTTCAACATCCGGCAGATAAAGGGGGTTGTGGAATCCATAAGGGATATGACACACGATATCAAAGAGGTCCGGATTCGCCTGATAGATCCGGATAAAATCAAGTTTAAAGCCGGCCAGTACGCCCAGCTCGAAGCTCGTTCATACGGCAGGATAAAGGAAGCTACGCAACGCGCCTATTCCATGTCTTCCACACCTTCGGATGAAAATCATCTGGAATTCTTTATACGGTTGGTTCCCGGGGGGATCGTCACGACCTGGATATTCGAAGAGCTTAAAGAAAACGATCCGATCACTCTCGTCGGCCCCATCGGGGAGTTCCACATGCAGGAAACGAACGCTTATAAGATCTGTGTAGCCGGAGGCTCGGGAATGGCGCCTCTAAAATCCATTATCCTCGATATGTCCGAAAAAGGGGATACAGAAAAGGAAGTATGGTTTTTCTTCGGGGCGAGAACCCTGAAAGACCTCTTCTATGTGGAAGAGATGAAAGAGCTTGAGGCAAAGTGGCCCGGCTTTCACTTCATTACCGCCCTTTCCGAACCACTGCCGGAAGACAACTGGGATGGCGATGTAGGGCTCATTACCGATGTTCTTGACCGCTATATTAAAGAACTGATCGGCCGCGATGCCTCCAGAGAGGGTTACCTGTGCGGAAGCCCGGGCATGATTGATGCCTGCGTGAAGGTCATGCAGGCCAACGGAATATCTGAGGATAATATATATTATGATAAATTTGCTTAAAAAAAGTGGGGGGAATGAATCGTGAAAATGACTCCCAATTTCAAACGGGCTCAGGCGAACATGGCGCCCGGCGTAATCTCCGCCGACGGCTTTCTCGGTTTGGACAGCAGGCCTTTAGTCGACATCGTTGAAGCGGATGAAGAAAAGATGCGGTCGCTGGATCTTAGCTTCGACCTTGTATATGAAAAGATGCAGTATCTAATGCGGGAAGGCAGAAAAGGACTTGGAGACCCTATTACCGTCGAAGAAAAATGGCTTGTTAAGACCGATGAGGCGAGAGGATTCCTCCCCTGCCCCTTTGAGGACGGTGTTTTCCGCAAGGTAACAGCTTCGGTAACGCACCTGACAAAAGGCGATTCCCTCATCTACAGCGAACTATCCCTGCATCTTCTAAAGGCTCACCATTTCCTTCAGGGAAAAGGAACTACCTTTCACCTCGAACCGCGGCTTCTGAAAAACATCCTGAAGCTCTAATAACTGTAGAGCAGCTCTATCTCCCGGGGCCACCTTTTCGGATCCGGTGTTTCCAATATGAGGGGTATCTCCTCCAGCCGGCTGTCATTCATTATCCATCGAAAAGGCTCGAGGCCGATTTCTCCCTCCCCAAGGCTCTGATGCCTGTCCTTTCTATCGGCATACCTCCCTTTTGAATCGTTGAGATGCATGCCCTTGAGGTATTCAAAGCCGACAACCCGGTCGAACTCCTTCATCGTCTCTCTATAACTCGTCAGGGTTCGGATTTCGTATCCCGCGCTGAACATATGACAGGTATCGAGACAAACTCCGAAACGATCCTTATGGGAAACGCTTCTCATCAGGAAAGCGATATGCTCAAAGCAGTATCCGACACTGCTGCCCTGCCCGGCGGTGTTTTCCACTACCGCACTGACTCTGCTCGTTTTCTCCAGGGCTTCATCAATACACCCGGCTATCTGGCTGAGGCATTCCTCTTCGCTCATGCCGTTTTTATGATTTCCGGGATGGAAGACAAGGTACATCAGTCCAAGCTCTTCGCACCGCCCCAACTCTTCGAGAAAAGCCGATCGAGAGAGAGTGAGAATCTCTTTCTCCGGGCTGCCTAAATTGATTAAATAGCTCGCATGGGGGAGTATATGCTCGGGACGGAACCCCCCTCTCAGACAGTGTTCCTTGAATCCGGCTACAGAAGCCGTATCCAGGGCTTTGGCTTTCCACTGACGTTGATTCCGGGTAAAGAGAGCGAACGCCATGGCATTAATTTTAGCGGCATTCAACGGGGCGTTGTGCACTCCGTCTTTTATACTGACATGGGCGCCGACTCGCTTCATAGAACCACCAAAAAAGAAAAAGCTTCCTTAAATAAAAGGAAGCTTTTTGTAAAAAAAGTGGGGGTAGAAACTCTACCCCCGGTAGCTGCAGCAAAGGGCGAGGGCAAGGAAAGGAGGTAAAAACTTGCCCAAAATTAAAAATCCCTTTTCGCCTATAACTATTATATACAACCACCTAAATAAGCATAGGTTACAAAAAAGAGGTTATGCCTTAAAAGACATAACCTCTTCCTTTCAAAGGAATGAGAATTAATATACTTTGCTCACTTTAAAATTATCTAAAGCCACCGAAAGGCTATTCGTTCTAAAAGCGAAATAGTCACCGGCCTTTATTGGAGTGCCCAGATCAAAGGGATAACGGTATTTGTACGGATCGAAAGGATCGTAAATATAGCATTTTCCCGTCGCAGTATCCAGCTCGATTCTCACAGTAATAGCAAAGCTCAGGAATTCAACATCGAGATACTCTATGCCGATAGGAAAACTGTCTCCGTCTTCAATGATGTCTCCCTCAGGGAAGAGATCCATCCTGGTGGGTGTAGCGCTCTGATATAACTGTATAAAACCTCCGGGCCAACCGTATGTATCAGGATCCCACGTAATCCAAAAAAGAAAGGACTGACCGTTGCCCCAGCTCCTGACTTTGCTTGGATTGTTAATGCAGAAGTGTATGCCAAAACCGGCATAATTATCTTCTCCACCCGTTATGTAACTGACATCGAACTCGTAGAGAACCTTCCCGCTTTGTTTTACGGGAATAATGACCATTGCCATGTTCTCGGCGGTATCGGTCTGATACATTTTTCCACCCATGACCTTCCAATTCCCGCTTAACAACTCCCAATCGCCCATAGACATTCTGTCGAATGTGTCTGAAACGAGGGTGACCTGCGAAAAAGCAACCACGGCAGTAAACAGAAAGACCAAGACAAGAATTACTTTTACGTGTTTCATTTAAGAAACCTCCTGAATCGTTTTTTTACCAATAGATCTTGGTATTTATACTATATGTCATTATGCGCCCTGCCATTATTCACGTCAAGTACTTTTTTCAAAAATCCTGCTCCGACAAGGTAAATTTCAAAAGAGCTCTTCCTGGAAGCCCGGGGTTTGAAGGCGGCGGTTTTCGAGAAAGAATCTTTCATCCGCATGAGAAGTTCCCTCTCTTCACCTCCCTGAAAAATCTTGACTACCAGATTGCCGCCCTTCTCGAGAGAAGCGGAAGCCACATCAAATACCCTCTCGGCCAGAGAAAATGATCTTATGCTGTCTATAGACCGGGTGCCGGTAGTCGAAGGCGCCGCATCACTCATGACGGCCCGGTAGGGACCGAGTTCCGATATCCGCTCCCAAATCTTATCCTCAAAAATATCTCCCCGAATAAAACGATAATCTTGCCTATCCAGTGCTGTGACAGGCGCCTTCAGATCGACTCCAACGACACGAGCCCCAAGCTCCTTCATGATGTAAAGGCTCCAGCTTCCGGGTGACGCTCCTATATCCAATACCAGACTTCCCCTTCGTATAGGCCTGAATTTCGACTGGATCTCCTCCAGCTTGAATACCGATCTTGCAGGATACCCTCTTTTCTTCGCCTCTCGAGCGTAGTAATCTTCCGTTCTCGACATGCTCCCGAACTCATCCTCTCATAATATATTATAGAGTAAATTCAATTGACTTTGCATGATAAAAAAATTAACTTGAATCCATGAGTAATCTCGGCATTATCCGCAAACCCTTTCGGTACCGGTTCTATAACGCGACTCTGGTCCTCATCGGATTGAATGTGCTGGTTTTTGTCATCGGCCTATTCTGGAAAATCTACATTCCATCACTTGGGGCATTTATCCCTGGAACAGATCTGTATTTCGGCCTTCGTCCACAGCTGGTTCTCCAGGCCGGATACGTCTGGCAGGTATTGACCTATATGTTCGTCCACGGCAGCTTCTTCCACATCTTCTTCAACATGTTAGGCCTTTTCATCTTCGGCACCCAATTAGAAAAGAGGATGGGAAGCAGCGAATTTCTTCTTCTTTACCTCTTCACCGGCTTAGGGACAGGTCTTTTTGCCCTGCTGCTGGGAATGAACGTCGTGGGCGCTTCCGGCGCCATTTACGCGCTCCTTCTGGCCTTTGCCGTTTATTTCCCCGACGCCAGGATTATTATCTGGTTCGTACCCATGCGCGCCCCGATCGCCGTGCTCGTTTTCACCGGCCTTTCCCTCGTCTTCCACTTCACAGGATTTATGGGAGGCATATCGCATCTTGGACATCTGGCGGGTATAGTGCTCAGTTATCTCTATTTTCTTGTCCGCATAGGGATCAACCCGATTCGACACTTCCTCGACCGCAGATAGGCTGACTAAACAGGTAAAAGCCCGATCCTTTTTCCTCCGATAATAAATAAGTATGAGAATACTAAGGCGCGGTCTCACTATCCTCGTTCTCTTTCTCTGTGCCGTGCAGGCCGGAGCGATCGAAGAACAGCTCATCCTGAACCTTTGGACCGAGCTCGAGCCAATGATAATCGAGGGCGATGAACATCCGGTATCCTTCGACACAGCTGCGAAACGCATGCTCGAGCAGGCCCGAATTTTTTTTTCCGGCATGATCTATGGATACCGGTTCACCTACACCCCTTCGGATATATCCCGCGGGGTGGCGGACCGCTTTGAACTGCTGCCCGTTGCAGAAATTGTTTGGGGGGATCCGCGCCTGGTAATTCTCTACACCGAAAAGAGAGACAACCGGATCTTCGCTAAAATATCCTACAGCATGCAGAATTTCATGAGTGAAAGGCGAAAGTCATGGAACAGTAATACGATCCCACTCTCCAGCGGACAGGGGGAAGAAAGTCTTTTCAAGGGCCAGGCAGCCAGAATGGATGCCTACCGGGAAGCAATCAAACAGGCTGTCAGGGAACACGCCAGGAAAAGATATTATAATAAACCAAGGGAATTGAGCGGGGATTTACTGCTCTGGGAAGAACCTTATACAATAATCAAATCGGGAACGTACACCACTCGGGTAACGGTAAAACTCACCATCCATACTCACACTCCCTATTTAATCTTCTGAGA
>CBDUZM010000100.1:0-8945 GCA_965371685.1 uncultured Spirochaetaceae bacterium
TTGCTGCTGAGGATTTTCCGGCAGGGCAGCCCCTGCATGTTATTCGTAACCGTTTCGAGCAGGAAGTTGACACTGCCTGTAACAGGGCGTTCGTCTGTGCTGAAATCAACGGAAAGAGCCCTGAAGGAGCGCCTGTCGTCAGGGTCGTTCGTCATATTCAGAATACGGTGCTTATACGAAAATACCGATGACTCGTCCAACGGAATGCCGGCTGTCAACAGATCGACTTCAGCCTGGTCGACAAGCGCTTCCAGGCTGAAAGTGCAGACAACGTAACCACGGGCAAAAAACTCGTACTCCGATTCCATACGCCAGGCATCGGATTCCCGAGTAACGAGGACTTTAAGATAATCGTCCTTCTTTTCCGCTATTTCGCACATCCTGACCGGGAGCATCCAGCTGTCGCCCGCTGTCCGCTCTTCCGGCACTATCTCATGCCATTCTATGCCGTCAAAAAGAGTTATTTGCGAAATCTTGCCTACGGTCTTATCAAAGCTGATTTTATAATTATTTTTTTCCGCAGACACTCCCCGGATCAGCAGAGAATTTTTCTGCTCATCCACCTGAAAAGAGGTTACCATTTCCTGTACTCCTTTATGCTGTGCATGAGCTCATTCGCTTCAGCCACCGTTTCGACGGCGGGCGACTGCAGAACGCATTCACCTTCCTTATGAGCCCGGATTATATAAAACACACCTCCCGGGAGGGTGTGCGTCCTCATCGCTTCTTTGAATTCATCAAGCATACACTCTGTAACAAGGGGCATATCGCCCGTTGCCTTCTGGATTTCCGACAACATCGGAAAGGGATGGGGTTTTTCATCGCAGATCCATATACCCTTAAGGCCCTTGAGTTTAGTTACCACGGGAAGCAGGTGCTGGGCATTACCGTGAATATGCAGAAAAGCGGAACCCGCCTTATCAATCAGTTTCTGGCTGTATTCGAAACCTGTCTCCTCGTAAGTCTCTCTGCTGCACAGGCCGAAGGCATCGACACTTATATTGATCTCCTCACCGGGAAACCAGCTGCCGAAGCCGGCATACCCGTCAAATCTTCCCCCCTTGAAAGAGCCGATAATATCTTTTTGAATTTTATTAATACGAACCGCATATTTTAGAGCAAAATCGAATAGATCTTTCAGCCCGGACGGATTATCGTATAGATCCAGCATAGCCAGGTTAGCCCCCCGGGATAACACGGCGAAATTAAGCGCATCTATGGATATTATCGGGCTCAGTCCGAATTTCCCGGCAGCGAGCCGCTTGTAAAGATTAAGCCTTCTTCCCAGCTCCTGAAACCAGAAATTATCCTCGTCAATTTGCAGGCACGAAGTGTCGGAGTAATCATCCAGGAAAGACTCGGCCATTGAGGAAAACCAGCCCGAAGCCGGATCGAATCCGTAGATCATCCGGGCGCCCAGAATACCTCCATAGAGGCCTTCATCAAATTCGGTCGGAATCATCACCGGGAGGCCATCGTCTTCAATATCTTTGAGGATCCGCAGCTTGCAGTCCCACATCTCAAAAATATCCTGAGCATCAGGTAATTCATCTGTTTCAACAGGAATGGACTTTGCCTTCTCTTCAAGCCATTTATCGAGATACGGATTCCTGACATAAATACGCGCCAGAATCCGATCCGGCATTTCCCTGTTCCAGAATGCGGTTTGTCTTTCAATTACCTCTTCCCAATTCTCTTTGTATTCCATTTTCCTATTGTACAATTGTCTTAAGGAAAGAGCAAATTATGATTTCCCGTTAGATAACATCCACTCCAGGTAGGAATCAAGTTTGCTGCAGAGAAAGTACGGCATATTCAATAACCGAAAACTTTTTCCTCCCGGCGTTTTCAGGTTATCAATGACAAGTTCTCTCGAATAGAGACGAACCGCCAGATCATGATTAACCTTTTCCATAAACAGATGAAGTGATCTCAAGGTGCCTGCTTTACCCGATTTCACCTCTACAGGCACTGCTAATCCATTGTAGAGGTAGATAAAATCAATTTCTGCGCTTGAGCCTGCTTTTTCCCGTATCCAAAATATTGGCTTCTTATGACGGCTGCATTCCGATGCCAGCAATTCCTGCCCCACTATATGCTCTGCAATCTTTCCTCTGTAGAGAGAATTCAGATCGCTTAACCCGATAAAGCGTTTCTGCAAACCGACATAGTAGTTAATCAAACCGGTATCAAGGAAGAGCAGCCGGGGGGATTTCTTCTTATCTGGAATCAAGGGAAGTTCTGTTGAAGTAACGGGATAGAGCAAATACAAAAGCATAGCCCGTTCAAGAGTTCTAAAAGCCTCTCCCATCTCCCGGGATCTATATGAAGAATTTCCGAAACCATGAAACCGTATCCTGTTTCCAGCTTCCATGGGTGCTGTTTCTATAGCATGGCGTATGACCTGAAACATGCTGCTGTTTCTGGAATATTTGGCAGCGTCATCCGTATATGAAACCAGCAGGCTTTCATAGATAGAGGAAAGCCTGTTTAAATCGCGGTATTCCAGATACTCAGCCACAACAGCCGGCATTCCTCCAATAAGGATATATTCATGGAATAAATCAAGCAGACGCCCCCGAGCGTACCCGGGCAAGGGAACAGCATTAAAGGCATTAACAGCCGTTCCGGCCCCGGATGCTTCTATATACTCAGCAAAACGCATTGGATAAAGATAGAGGAATTCAACCCTGCCTACAGGAAAACTTATTCTGTACTTTTCAAGATATATCTCAAGGAGAGAACCTGCGGCGATCACCGGAATATTAGGGACTTCCTCGTAGAAATAGCGAAGCATGGTTATCGCAGCGGATGAGTTCTGAATTTCGTCTATAAAAATCAGTGTTTGTATCTCTTCAGGATTCCCGTTTTTCAGGAAGAATATGGCCTCAAGGGTTTTAGAAAAAGAAAGATTCTGCTCAAAAAGCTCTCTATCCTTTCCTTTCTCGAGATTAAGATAGATATATTGTTTGAAATTCCTGGCAAAATGTTCTACTGCCGTCGTTTTACCTACTTGCCTTGCCCCTCGTATTACAAGCGGTTTTCTTCCTTTTTTTTTAAGCCACTTTTCCAGGGCTCTGATGATATCGCGCTGAAACATTCTTTAATGGTATAGTATTTTACCATAGCTGTCAAGCTTTAGGGGCAATTTGTTACAACATCTGTATCTTTTTAGGGGCAATTATGCATATCATATGAACGGGCTTAAACTAAGACAACCTTGAAGTTATTCTATGGCTGAGGAACGTAATCCATTTCGACGGCGTCTTCTTCTGACCGAAATCCCAATCCTTCCATGCCCTCCACACCGACTCGGATTTATAGTATCCATTTTCATCTTTTTTTGCCTTTATAATATCTGTCATCTCACGCAGGCGTTCATCGTTTTTCAGAAAAGGGAAACGGGTCAGTACGTCTGTCACGTGGAGAATGTCGTACCAGATAAGCGGCGCCTTAAGTTTTTTGAAATCCGTACCCATTGCGAAGAGGTACGGCTTCTTTTCCTTCCTCAGCTCCCACAAGTTTAATATGGTCTCAATACCGATCCTGCTTTCCCTGCTTTCGCTTCTGTCCGGAAGCCGGGAA
This sequence comes from uncultured Spirochaetaceae bacterium, assembly GCA_965371685.1. Classification (GTDB taxonomy): domain Bacteria; phylum Spirochaetota; class Spirochaetia; order SZUA-6; family CAZLRN01; genus CBDUZM01. The sequence continues at coordinate 3,586 of CBDUZM010000100.1, forward strand.
AGCACTTTCAGCATGAGCAGGTTGGCATAAGGGCAAGGATCGTCTTTTCTGCCCGGTCCGCGAAATTTACCCATTAGGGGTGAAGCTGAACAGGGCCATCCATTATCCCTGATCAACGGCGCCAGGTGCTCTACCGCTTTAATCACCTGCTTATTGTCTTTTAAACCGAACTCTACAAGAGCGTAGATTACAGACGGCGCATCGCACAGAATCCAGGATAGAGTATCTGTTCCTGTCCCGCCGAAATGAGTCGGTATATTCAGAATTACTTCAAAGGGTCCTTCCGGTGACTGTCGCTTAAGGATCCTGCCTACAATAATCTCAATATCTTTATCTTCCATCGTTAAGCCAACATCGCCAATAAAAACGAGCTTGTGTATCAAATGGACCGCGTCCTTATGACTCTTTAACGCCGGGCCGGGCCAGCTTTTCAGCTCAGCCAGTAGTGCTCTTATTTGCGGATGTCCCTTGATTCGTTTCTTTGCTTCCCGGACTTCCGGTTCATCTTCAGACTGATTAAGCAAATCGATCCTTGTCCGGTATTCCACCCATGGAGGCCCCTCAAGCAGCCTTTCGTATACATCTTTCATATTTTATCCCAACCTGCTTTTTTTATTATAGGTTTTCTTCTGATATAGCGCCAGGTCTTACTGACGCCGGGCTTATTGAAGCCTTGACTTATCATCAAATAGAATATATTCTATTCATAGTTAGATGTTTCTACAGGAGGTATGTTATGCCGTCCACAACCGTACACCTCCCCGAGTCGCTTCTGACCGGTGTTGACCGGATAGCGAAAGAAAGAGGTATCAGCCGGAATCGCTTTATCATCCAGGCCTGTCAAAAGGCAATAGAGAACGATGCCGGCCGGTGGCCTGACAATTTCTTCGATTCCAGTCTGAACATTGATGATACAAAGTTACTCAGAGAAGGCACTGCCGAGATGGAACAGGCTATTTACTCCAAGAGGAAGAGTCGATTGCGGGTAGACTTATGAAATTCGTGCTTGATACTACCGCTTTCTCCGCTCTCATGCGCCGAGATGAAGCCATGCTGGAATTCCTGAAAGCTCATCGACCGGGGGATATTGCCACTGTCCCACCCGTTATGGCAGAAATTGAATACGGAATCAGAAGGCTGGACAACGCATCAAGGAAATATCTTTTACTTAATTCGGAGCGTGATCGGCTTTCTATGCTAATCGGAGTACTTCCCTGGATACCTGAGTCCTCTGTAAACTTTGGAATAATTAAAGCTGACCTGGAACAACAAGGCCGGTTGATAGACGATTTCGATATTGCGATCGCCGCAATAGCCATGAGCCACAAATGCAGTGTTATAACAGCCAATGTTGACCATTTCCGGAGGATACGCAACCTGAAAAGCAGTTACTGGAAATAATCCGCAAGGGAAAGGGACTCTGCCGTGACACCATTAAAACATCCCTCTTGTCTCCATATAAGACTATGTTTTAGGGGTACGCGTGAACTTTTCCCTTGCAAAGAAGACTTTAAGAAGACCTTTTGTAGCATTTTTGCCTCTTGCAGGATGACTGATCATATTTTATTCCATTCCTGCCAGAAATTTCTCTTGTTTGCTTGATTTTCTGACCATCCTTTGATATAAATTTTACACTATCAATCCTTATTAATGGGCAATATTTCATTCTCAATATAATGAATTGTAACATTGCGCTGCTCTGATATTCTTTTTGTTGTTTTAACTGCTTCCTGAAGCATAGTTCTAATATCATAATGACCGGCTTCAGCTAACTTTTCCTGGACATGATATTTTTCCTTAAGCATATCGTATAAAAACATAAGGCTATTCCTCCTTGAACAATTCCATGGGTGTAATTATCTCTGGGATAAATAATCCTAATTTTGTATTAAGAAACCTTATATGCGGCTTCTTATTAGCATTTGCCAGATGGTTGCAATTCCATGTGAGGAGATAATCAATTTTATAGTAAGATGCATATGCCAGGTGAATCGCATCACCTAGCTCTTTCTTTGGCATGAGGTTATTACTGCTGTATGATTCAGCGATATTCACAATCTCTTCCGCATATGGTAGAATATCTATTTTTAAAGCAAAGTCTAATATTTTTTCCTTATTCGGATAATTTCCTTCAGATAGTTCTCTTATAGTCTCATCAGATACATATATATGAAATGAACTTTGCTCTTCATGCCACCATTTTTTAGTTATTTCGATGAGAAATTTCATTTCTTCTCTCGTATCGAATAAGAAACTTGGTATCGTCGTATCTAAATATATTGATTTCATATTGAATTTAATTTTAATATATAATAATTACTTAAATCAATCCAATCCATATCCTATATATAGTAAGTTTCTCCTATTGGATCGTGGAGCGGACGCAAATTCCCGTAACCGCCCGCTACATACGGCTGCAGCGTTCGGTGACATTGCTTCTGTAAAAAAGCTGCTCGAAGCGGGAGCGGACCTTAATGCCAAGGATGACATGTATCATGCCACAGCACGGGCGCATGCCCAGTTCTGGCGCCAGCCGGAAATGGTGCAGTTCCTTACCGAGCGTTGGGGTACGGGTAAGGCGCCCGGTATGATAGAATAAAACCTCAAGTTACCAATGAATTAAGAAATAGTATGTCTTATCGATGTGCTGTGTATTGGGATTAACACCTGTGTCTCGCTCCATTCAGAAGCTGGGAGAGTCATCTCGATAGTCGTGTCAGATAGAAAAGGTCATGTAATTTTTATTTTTTGACTCCCCTGTATGATGTTTTCGACCATACATAATCGAATCCTTTTTCCTCTTCAGGGAATTTCCTGATTTTGCCGCAAAAAATTGTTGCAACAAACCTGCCCCTTACCATGAAAGAAACAATTAATTCAATCACTTCAGATGGACATTTATCAATAAAAGGGCGCTCTATCTCTTTTGCCTTACCCGTTCGCACTATACGGTCATATTTCTTGCAGCCCTTCTCTATTGGCGAGGATTTTATCAATGTGAAAAAATCGGTCCTGTGACCGTCTCGTTCAAGAATGGTTCTGTCTCTGTACACCGAGTCTTTTATGTATTCGGGATTGAATATAATACAGGCTCTTAAACCTGTTAGATGCTCGAAAGTCGCAACTACTTCCTGGAATTGAACGCTGGAATGATCATAGGAAAAATTCTCATTGCAAAATCGGCTGTTTGCACCCCGAAAGCTCTTTTCAGACACCATCGAGCAAATCCCTTATTTTGCCCCAGTATTCTCCGGGATTCCTGTTGAAATCCAGAGGTGACCCTTCTATTTTTACAACCGCCTTTAAAACCTTATCTTTCAGCGAGTCTTCAATCGTTCTCGCTTCCATCGCCTGTTCTCCGGCCAGAAACCACGCTGGCAGCAGCAGTGAGGCTTCTTCGTTATATATCCAGGACGGCTGCTTTTGTCCGAGCTTCTGCCTTGCAACGCCGACAAGCGAGCTGAACAACCCGCTCCACTCCTCCTCCCCTATTACAACGGGATTTTTAGTCTTCTTTCCCATTTTTATGGTGGGCATCAAATAGACAAGCTTATAACCTTCCTTTGAAGAATAGGACATCTGACGTGCGTAATAATCTTTAACAGAAACCGCTGTTTTTACACTCCCGTCAGTTCCGCGTACTTCCGTATCCGTATCGGGATCGGGCAATCTCGCACCCGGAAAAAGGCGGTTCATCAGTTTTATTTTTTCAGGCTCGTCAGGGAAAAGAGACACATTGTCATAAACCGAGCCGCTGTATGCGGTAAATTCGTTGTCAACAATGCTGAAATGCCCCATTTCTGTCGACAATACCCTGTAGTCCGAATCCCTTCCATAATGCGACATATATTCAAGCATAACCACGGACTTGCCGCTGGAAGCCTCACCGCCGTTTATGAAGACCAGCCTGTTTTTCTCATCGACCAGTGCGCTCGAATGGTAACTCACGATCCCATGTTTTTTTTCAAACAGGTAAAGGGACAGAGAATATAACAGACCCAGATTGCCTGCAAGCGTTCTTCTCCTGTCTTTGGGTTTTTTAACCAGGTTTTTCGGTAGTTTCAAGACCAACACATCGTCAATTACTGCTAAAGAAGAGGTGTCGCTTGAAGACACCTCGATAGTCGCATCGACTTTCCTGCTCTCGACAATCTCTATCTCTCTCATTGCCGTGAGAAAGGACCGGATTTCTGAAGGTATCAAAGAATCCGGCGCCCTCAAGTATACGGATTTTTCTAATGCCCCGCCCTCTTCCATCTCCAGCAGGTCTTCTATGCTTACACCTTCTGCAACCGTTTTTATGTCAACATACCTGCCGCCCACATAAATCCTGAATGTCACTTCGTCTGTCATTGTTTGTTCTTTTCCTCCCCGTCTTGCTATGATGCATTAATAAAATTTATATTGACACATAGTTCGATTTATTTCTATTGTTACCGGAAGATTATGATAATGAAAAGAGCGTTCAAGGATTATATTTCCGTTCCTGGAAAAACAGGGCTTGTCATGGTTATCGAAAAGGAGTTCGGACCCCGCGGCGCCGGAGACTGGGCGGATATGGCTAAAGGCATTGTCCAGATTGTTAAATGCACCTTTGGCACAGGCGCGCTGTACGATGAAGATATTTTAAAGAAGAAGATCAAAGTCTACAGGAATGCCGGTATCAACCCCATGATAGGAGGAACACTGACGGAAGTTGCCGTGCTCGAGGCCGGAGGATATTCACCGTCAAATCTGAAGGGATATCTTGACTATGCCAAATCCCTGGGTTTTACTCACCTCGAATTCTCGGATGGCACAATATATGTTCCCGATGAACACAGGAAAGACATTATTAAAATGTGTATTAACAGCGGATTCACTGTAATTTCCGAAGTAGGCAAGAAAGATCCCAAAAAAGACGCCGCTATGAGCATGGAAAAGAGAATAGAGCTCATGAAAATGGACCTGGAAAGCGGAGCACAGATGGTCATTATAGAATCCCGCGAGTCCGGCAAGGGAATAGGAGTCATGGGTAAAGGCGGTGAAGTCGATTTCACCGAGCTGGACAGGATCGTTGAAGCGGTGGGTCTTGAATACACGATGATCGAGGCGCCGGAAAAAAGCCAGCAGCAGGCAATTTTCATGCATTATGGGCCGGAGGCTGCTATCGGCAATGTTCAGCCCAGGGATGTGCTTTCCATGGCAGCCCTAAGGGGGGGATTACGAGGGGACACTATCAGCTCCTTGAGAAAAAAACAGTGGAATAAATACCACGGCACTGTGAAAGCCCCTGCCGAATACGACCTCTCTTCATAAAAATGTATGAACAGCCTATGATAGGTTCCGATATAAGTAAACGTGGGTTGTGGATCATTACC